>CAMBHQ010000092.1 GCA_945867245.1 uncultured Porphyromonas sp. | reverse complement strand
ATAGCACTTTTGCCCCACATAGCCGAGTTGGGCTAGCGTAGTAGTCCCGCTTAGGCGGGATAGCCTTGTGGCTCCCACGGCCGAAGGCGTGCTGTGGGCTGTACACTAGGTGCTGTACGGATGTACACGCCTTGGTGTACGGGAGTACACTAACGTATGTACAGAGCGAAAGTGTCTTTTCCTAGTTGTGAGGTTTAGTTCCTTCGGTGTCCTTATTATGCTGTAGTCTCAATCTTTCGTACCTTTGTGGGCATAACATAGAGGCTAGAGAGATGCAGTATCACGAGGTAATTAGGCTACTTGATCAGGCAGGGGCGGAGCGTCGTCCTTGCTTCTTTTTGCTCGACTACGAGCAGGAGGAAGGGCACTTCGTATCTGAGCCGATGAAGCATCCAGAGTCCCACGATGGACTAGCTTGGTCTATCGGGGGCTATGAGTGTGGCTCTGTCGATATTACTCCCGAGCGCCCCGAGCTACTCTCTATCCATCCAGAACCAGAAGCCAGCTATGCCGAGCGCTTCGGTCTTATTCACCGAGGGTTACAGCACGGAGATAGCTTCTTGGCTAATCTGACAATTCGCACAGCTATCGGGCTTAGTACCGATAATTTAGCCGATGTCTATGCCCATACGAGTGCTCGCTATAAGGTGCTATTACCAGGTCGCTTCGTTTGCTATTCGCCTGAGACCTTCGTGCGTATTGAGGGGAATAAGATTTCGACTTATCCGATGAAGGGGACGATAGATGCCAGTCTCGAGAGCGCTGCTGTGCGTCTACTCAGCGATTATAAAGAGCATTGCGAGCATTGTACCATTGTAGACCTAATGCGCAACGATCTTAGTCGAGTGTCGGAGCGTGTGCGTGTGGCGCGCTTCAAGTATCTAGAGCGCCTCACAACCAGCCGAGGGGATATTCTACAGATGAGCAGTGAGGTCGTGGGGGAGTTGGAGCCGGATTGGCATAGGCGTCTAGGCTCACTACTGGATAGTTTATTGCCCGCAGGCTCTATCTCTGGCGCACCCAAGGAGCGCACCTGTGAGCTGATAGCAGAGGCGGAGGGTATTAGCCGAGGCTACTATACTGGCATATGTGGTTATTACGATGGCGAGAGTCTAGATACGGGCGTTTTGATACGCTATATCGAGCAGGATGGGGCGCAGTGCTATTATCGCTCGGGTGGGGGTATTACCATCAATAGCCAGATGAGCGAGGAGTATCAGGAGTGCATACAGAAGGTTTATTTGCCTATAGCGAAGCCCTGGCCCTCTACGAGTACAATAAAAGTCTAGCTTATAGGTTATGTTAATGTAGGTATAGACTTGGACTTTTGTCGATACCCCACAAGAGAATTACTTTTGTAATATAAAACTAAAAGATAAAAATATGACAGCAGCACAGTTTACGCAGAACCTCCTAGGCATGCAGGACTATATGCGGAACTTCGCCCGCACACTGACGGCGGACGAGATGGACGTAGAGGACCTGATGCAGGATACGACGCTTAAGGCGCTTAATAGCCGCCATAAGTTCGTAGAAGATGTGAACTTCAAGGGCTGGGTGCTGACGATTATGCGTAATATCTTCATCAATAACTACCACAAGCTGGTGCGTTCGCAGGGCGTTGTGGATGCTTCGGTAGATGCTTACAATGTTCATCTACCTAGCGATGGGGGAGAGTTTACGCCAGAGGGCACGATGGACATTAAGGAGATTAACCTCGCAATAGCTTCGCTGAGTCCTGTCCTCAAGGAGCCTTTCTCTATGTTCCTCGCAGGTTACAAGTATAACGAGATTGCCGACACGCTCGGCATACCTCTCGGGACTGTTAAGAGTCGCATATTCTTGGCTCGTCAGGAGCTGCAGAAGGCTCTGAGCGATATGCGCTAACGGCCTGCCCATAAGACGAAAAGATAGGTTAGTATATATTTCTGCTGAGATGCCCTCGACTGTCGCAAGATAGTCGGGGGTATTTCTTTTTGGGGAGTAGATTGCTGGAGACCTGGTTGAGGCCGGCTATGGGCAAGTAATGTCGGAGCCTCAATAAATAGTATGGGCTGTACCACGCGACCCAGGGGTCGCAGGTACAGCCCACGCTGTATAAGAGTAGGTCGTAGCCTACTAGAAGATATACTTGATACCTACCTGAGCACGCCAGCGAGACTCTATGTCAGAGAGCGTCCACATCTTACCCGTACGGAATGGGGTAAAGGTGTAAGAGCCATCACGGTTGTAAGCTAGAGGACTTACCGAGTAGCTTACTGAGCGTGTTACGCCCCAGTTAGGATTCAGGAGGTTGGCGAAGTTCATCACGTCAGCGTTTAGCTGTATCGTGTGGCGACGCTTGCCTACGTTGAAGTAGAAGTCCTGAGCGAAGTGTAGGTCAATCTTGTGTACGAAAGGCGACACTAGACCGTTACGTGGGATATAGGTGCCACGATACTGCGCGATCTGCTCTTCGCCAGAGATGAACTCTTCGAGTAGTCTAGGCATATCTGCAGCAGCTACTGTTACGGTCGTTTGCTTGGTTTCGCGGTTGTAAGAGGTAGCGTCCTTGAACTTCATGCCCGCAATCTCCGCCTGTGTAGGTACATACATCAGGTCATTGCCCGTAGGTCCGTCTCCGTTGATATCTCCGTAATACACCATAGAGAAGCGGTTACCTGTTTGGCCGTTGTAGATAAGGCCAATCGTAGTCGCGAAGTTTTTGCCGTACTCTACACGGTAGTTGAGGTTCGCTACTACACGATGACGTGTGTCGAAGGTGGTGTAGGCCATCTCCTCGGTGTCTTGCCCAGCGAAGGTGTAGGCGTATTGCCAGTTGGAGTAGGCAATAGAGCTAGTACCATCGATAACCCCACGGCTCTTACCATAGGTGTACGATACAGAGGCGCTCAGACCGAAGTCGAAGTCCTTGCTCAGCTGACCCGAGAACATATAGCTATAGCCCTTATTCGTATTGCTGAGGTAGATAATGTCTCCGAAGCTCTTGTCTACAGTTGTGTAAGTAGGGCGCTGGATGCTACCATGATCAAAGGTCTTGCCTGTAGCCTGACGATTGATGTTGGTGTACATCACGTTGTTGAAGCTCTTGTTGTACACACCCTCTAGGACGAACTTGATGTCGCCAGGAAGCGTCGTTTCGTAAGCTAGGTTCGCTCTCAGTGTCTGAGGGAACTTTAGATTGCTTGTCAGCAGGTTGATGGTATTAGGAACCGTCTTGGCATTTACCCCCGCAGCCTTAGCCTCGGGGTTGAAGGGATACTGCTGGCTGGGGTCGAGGTTAAAGGCAAAGCCCGCAGCACCCTGAACAGCCGATGCATTGCTTAGGTTAATCTGCGAGAGCTCTACACCAGTGTTCCCGAAGCTGTTGCTAATCCATACGAATGGTATGCGCCCAGTGAAGATACCGACACCCCCACGGATAAGGTGCTTCTTGGTCTCATCTAGGTCGTAGCGGAAACCGATACGAGGGGAGAAGAGCGGAGTGCTCTTGGGCATCGTGTGGTTGGCCCCATACTTTTGGGCAATAGCAGAGGCATTGTAGGCCTCGTTGGCCGTAGGTGTGTCTAGGAAGATAGGTACGTCTACGCGCAGACCATAAGTGAGGCGTAGCAGGCTGTTTACCTTCCATTCATCCTGAGCATAGAAGCCTATCTGCGCAGCGCTGAAAGTCGGAGCCCAGCGTGGCTGACCTGCTACATTAGAGTAAGAGTATCTATATGCGCTAGGAGACTTAGCAGTCGCAGTGCCAATAGATAGGAAGTCCTCTAGGCTATCGTAGGTATAGGTACCTGCGCTGTTGGGGATGAATAGGTTGGTCAGCGTGAAGAACTCGTTGTGCGTACCGAAGGTATAGGTATGGTTACCATTGGCCCAAGTGAGGTTGTTGGTCAGGGTAAAGATATCCTGGTTTAGGAAGTTCGCTACCGAGTTGGGGTCCGATCCGAGATAGATATCATTGTTACCATGGCGAACGCGGATATTGGGCATCGTTTCTCCGTTGAGTACTCTATAATCACGGATACGGTTGTAGCCAAAGCGGAACTCGTTGCTCACTGCGTTGGAGAAGCGTGAGTTGAGCTCTCCTACGAACGAATGCGTTCTGCTGTTGAAAGTATAGCCGTTGTTGAGGAAGCGTAGTACACGAGCCGAGTTGGCGAAGTTGTACTTAGACGCATCTAGATAGCTGTAGCGTAGCGAGAGGCGATGAGCGCTGTTGATATTCCAGTCGAGGCGTGCTAGACCCTTGTAGCTACGGCGGGGTATGTCTATAGCCCCATAGCCACCAGCGTTGTTACCTCCGGTGAGCGCTTTGATCTTGTCTTCTACGCTCTTGGCGTCAGCTTCGCTGATCATGCTGCCCTGACCGGGTAGGTAGCGTGATGGATAGGTTTCGTCTGATACTTCGGCGTTGAAGAAGTAGAATAGCTTGTTCTTTATCAAAGCACCGCCGAGAGTAGCCCCGACAATATATTCGTGCTGCTTGGCTAGGCTCTGGCGATTGCCTTCGTTCTCACGTCCAGGCGTCTTGCCGAAGAAGTTCTGGTCCTTATAGAAAGCATAGGCCGAGCCCTTAAGGTCATTAGTACCGCTCTTGGTGATAGCATTGATACCGCCCCCTGTGAAGCCACTCTGGCGCACATCGTAAGGTGCGATTACGACCTGTAGCGCATCGATAGCTTCGATAGAGATAGGCGTAGCGCCAGCCTGTCCGCCATTAGTTCCTGATGAAGAGAGGCCAAACACGTCGTTACTTACCGCACCGTCGATCTGGAAACTGTTGTAGCGGTTGTTGCTACCAGCGAAGCTAACGGCGCCGTTGCTAGAGATACTAGCCTGAGGCGATAGCTTGGCGATGTCGAAGAGGTTGCGGTCTACAGTA
>CAMBHQ010000091.1 GCA_945867245.1 uncultured Porphyromonas sp. | reverse complement strand
GATTGGGGAATACAGCGTAATCCTCTGCGTTGGTAAATGTGAGGGACATCAGCCCCTGCAGTACATTCTCTTGCTCCTCGAGCTTAGAGATACGCCCCTCTACGCCAGCCATACGGCCAGAGAGTGCCGAGTCGTCGTACTTGGAGCAACTACCTAGCGCTAGGCCTGCAAGCACTAACGGAAAAATGAGTATGTTCTTTCTCATTGAGTTCGACTAATTTATGATTATGATATATTAAGACAAAACGACACGGCAGGGCATCCATACTAGGATACCGTGCCGTCTAAACACTGCGAGCGAAGGTATAGGGGATTATCTACCCCCTACAACATTATTTCACATTCGTACGTTTGCATAATCGCTTGATTATAACTTATTCTGAAGCAAAGATAACCACTTTCGGACATCCGTGCAAGGGACACACGATCGGCGACCTAATAGGCAGACGAGCGCCGAGCGCTATAGCCCCACCCAACTTAAAACAAGGAGGATATGTACGGAGCTACTAGATCAATCAGATAGCCGACAAGACCTATGGCTAACTTACATAGCCAATAAATCAATACGCAGAAGACAGGGATAGCAATACCCATAAAAACAGCCCTCTTATTGACCTCCCGAATAACCGCCTCATCACCCTCTACAAAGCCTACTATCAGCTGATAGTTCTTTTTGAAAGCCGTGCTAAATATATCAAGCACTGCTCCAATGCCAAAGGGTATAAGCCCGAGCAAAGCATCCAATAGGATATTGTAGATAACAGCGAGGGTCAAGGAGATGGATTTCACACGAAAGATTGCCAAATAAACAAATGGCAGTGCGAATACCATCGTAAGGATATCCCCCACCGCAGGGAAAATAAAGCCGATAATCGGGTCTAACTTATAGTCATCTAGATACTTTTTGCTCCAGCGCGCCAGTGCGTAGGTCCTAGAGTTCTGCTCTAGCTCCCGACGTAGTAACTCCCGCTTAGTTAGCCGGTACTCTTGATTTTGATTCCGCTCCATAATGAGGTCAAAGTTCGGGATTTATTAGCATCCTCGCAAGTATTGCCCTAAGAGCAATGCCGCCTCCTCCTGAACAGCTACCTCCAATATAAACTGAGCCCCACCGGAAGCTATAGTTCCAGGCGGGGCTCAGTAACATGTGTATATGCTTAGTTGCTCGCTTTTGTCCACACAGAGGTACGCCCTAGGAGCGATACTCCGATGAAGCCTCGCACCTTTAGCGAGCCATCATCCTGACGGGTAATCTTACAGCTATAAGTCTTACCAGACTCGGGGTCATAGATAGTCCCTTTCTCCCATACATTCTTGCCCGAATAGACAAAGCCTCGCAATATACGCTTACCTACAATAGGCTTTGAGCGCTCAGCCTCGTCCGGATTCTTGCTATCCTTAACGTTAGCACGGGCGGTCCACACCAGAATCCCGACATATTTATCGCCCTCCTTATCGATGCGCACCTTAGCTTTCCCCCCCTCGGTAAGGTACAGGCCAAGCAAGGCGTTGGCATCCTGCGCCGAGGCCATCACTAGGCCTAGGAAAAACAAACAGAGTACTGCGAATAGTTTCTTCATATCTAATCTTATTTAGTTACTGCGCTAGTCTGTAGCAAGCTGTAGCTACAGCTACAAACGCTACACAAAGATACACAAAACGAGCTACACGGACAATAAGAACAGCACAGACAAAACAGGAGCATCCTGCTAACACTGCAGCAGGATGCTCCCTCTGAAATAATGTAGCTAGGCCACAGTCTGAGGATAAACTAGAAGCGATAACCGATAGAGAGGTCTAGACGCACGAGTGGAGCACCAGTCTTAAACTCTGCTTTGGCACCACGGACACTGCTATTAGTATCTCGAATAGGCTGGAAGTCTAGCGCTGACTTACCAGGGAGATACTTAGCAACATCTCCTGCACCCTTCTCCAGCTCTTTGAGGTCCTCATCTGTAAGCCCCTTGGCCGTAGCATCGAGTACACTCTGTAGATTCATCTTTGCCTTAGGTGCATAATGAGCACCCACAGAGAGGTCTACTGAGATAACGCGTGCAATGTAAAACTGGACACCGAGTCCAAGCCCTCCGCTAATGGCTGAGGCCTCTCCGGAGAAGCGCATATCATTAATCGCAGGTGAGGCTTCGCCAGAGCTAGACGAAACGCTGAAACGTAGGCCACCTACAGAGAGCTTGTCGTAGCGCATATAAGGCGCAACATAAAAGCCACGACCATAGCCCCCACCGAGATATAGACGAAGCTCGGGCGAGATTGTAGTTATCCCGAGCGTAGCGTCCTGATACTCTTTGCCCAGGAGCGAAGTCAGCTGTGTGAAGCTCCCCTCAGGACGAGTAGAGTACGAGAGCTGGAAGCTCAGACGCTTTGTCAGGATACGCTCGTAAGAGAAAGCGTAGTTTTTGAAAGATACGGCTACAGGACTAACCTTAACGATATTACGTCCGTCGAGCAAAGCTCCCCGAGTAACATCATAGGCAGGTTTCTGCGCAAAAGCTACAAAGCTGGTAGCAAGCGCAAGAAGAGAGAATAGTAACTTCTTCATGGCGATTCTATAGGATTTGATTTAACACAGACAAAGATACATAGTTTTACATCGATATACAAACTATAACCTCAAACTCAGCAAGAAAGGACGAGAGTCCCCCTCCTTGATTACACAGAGACAGGGGCTGTGCCGAGATATATCTCAGCACAGCCCCTGCGCGCTTTATAATAGTCTACCTAAGGACTAAGATAGCTTCTCCTTAAGAGCAGCTAGAGCCTCTAGGTTACCGAGCGTAGCACGTTCGCTGTTGGCGTTGTTGTTAGCCACTGCAGCGTCGTTGTTAGACTCCTGACGTGAAGCACGGTTGCCACGGCCACGACGCTCCTCGTTCTTAGGAGCTTCCTCGAAGGTGCGGCTGTGCGACACGATGATACGACGGCTGTCCTTGTTGTACTCGATCACGCGGAACTCTAGGGTCTCGCCCTTCTGAGCCTGCGAACCATCCTGCTTGGTCAGATGACGTGGCGTAGCGAAGCCCTCTACATCGTGTGGTAGAGCGATTACAGCACCCTTGTCTACGAACTCAAGCACAGTACCAGTGTGGATAGTACCAACCTTGAATACGCCATCGAGCGCATCCCATGGATTCTCCTCGGTCTGCTTGTGACCCAGGCTGAGGCGACGGTTCTCAACGTCGATCTCGAGCACCTGGATGTCTAGCATAGCACCTACAGTCGTGAATTCGCTTGGGTGCTTAACCTTCTTGGTCCATGATAGGTCGCTGATGTGTACGAGACCATCTACACCTTCCTCGATCTCTACGAAGACACCGAAGTTAGTGAAGTTGCGTACGCGAGCCTTGTGGCGTGAGCCTACAGGGAAACGCTGCTCGATACCAGCCCATGGGTCTTCCTTGAGCTGCTTGAGGCCTAGGCTCATCTTGCGGTCTTCGCGATCGAGAGAGAGTACTACGGTCTCGATTTCGTCCCCAACGTGTAGGAAGTCGTTAGCCGTGCGCAGGTGCTGCGTCCAGCTCATCTCTGATACGTGTACTAGACCTTCTACGCCTGGAGCTACCTCTACGAAAGCACCGTAGTCAGCCATCACGACTACCTTACCCTTGATCTTGTCCCCTACCTTGAGGTCTGGGCTAAGAGCATCCCATGGGTGTGGCTGTAGCTGCTTGAGGCCAAGGGCGATGCGCTTCTTGTTTTCGTCAAACTCGAGGATAACCACCTTGATTGTTTCATCAAGTGATACCACTTCGCTTGGGTGAGACACACGACCCCATGATAGGTCCGTGATATGGATAAGACCATCTACGCCACCGAGGTCGATGAATACGCCATAAGAGGTGATGTTCTTAACGACACCCTCGAGGATCTGGCCCTTCTCGAGCTTGCTGATGATCTCAGCCTTCTGAGCCTCGAGCTCAGCCTCGATAAGCACCTTGTGTGATACTACTACGTTCTTGAATTCGTTGTTTACCTTAACGATCTTGAACTCCATCGTCTTGTCCACATAAGCATCATAGTCGCGGATAGGACGTACATCAATCTGGCTGCCGGGTAGGAACGCTTCGATGCCGAATACGTCCACGATCATACCACCCTTAGTACGACTCTTAACGTAACCCTTTACAATCTCGTCTTTCTCTAGGGCCTCCGTGATGAGATCCCAAGAACGAGCTGCGCGTGCTTTACGATGACTAAGGACGAGCTGCCCTTTCTTGTCTTCTTGGCTTTCTACAAAAACTTCCACTTCATCACCTACCTTGAGGTCGGGGTTATAGCGGAATTCTGACGCTGAGATACTTGCTTCGCTCTTGAAGCCTATATTCACTACTACCTCGCGTTTAGAAATAGAAGCAACCTTACCTACTGTTACCTCTTGTTCCTTGATGTTGTTTAGTGTGCCTGCATAAGCAGCTTCCTGCTCTGCACGTGATGCAGAACTAGCGCTCGCACCTTTTTCAAACTCTTCCCAGTCAAATCCTTCTACAGGCTGGATGTTTAGTTTGCTCATTTGTTAATTGGTTAATAAATAAATACTCATTATGCCGTCCCCACCTTCCTCACACAGATCCCTCTTGACGACCCAAACGATCGCCCGTATAGTCACAATAACCCGATGGGCAGACAGCGACACAAAGGTACGGATAAAATCTTGATTATCGCAAGTTTCGGCATTTCTATATGGATATTTTTCCAACAAAGCGAGGATCGGCTGTCGGCTAGCAACTTCGGTGGCTCTCATTAGACTCAAACTATGATCCAATAAAACGCCCCGTTCACACTGGTTAAACAGAACCTTAGCTCCAATAAGCAGGAGCAGATAACCTAATCCCCACAAGCAGACTACCCGATAAGTCGGAGTAGA
>CAMBHQ010000090.1 GCA_945867245.1 uncultured Porphyromonas sp. | reverse complement strand
CTGAGGGGCGAATTTGTCGTATTATGGCCTGTAAATGTAAAAATGCTATCTTTGTGCTACGAATTTAACATACTAGGAGCATAACGGCAAGATGGATAGGCGAGGTGTCATTTGGGTTATAGGTATAGCCCTCAACGTAGTATTTGTATCTCTCATCGGGGTACAGTACCTCTACTATACTCGGATACTGACGATGCGTAAGGAGCAGACGGTGCAGATGGCACATCTAGTCCTACAGGACGTGGCCAAGGATATAGAGGTGCGTGAGCTTGTGCGCTATCTAAATCAGGAGCTGAATAGCACAATTAGTCCCAATAACACTCTGACGGAGGCACTACGAAGCCTGCGTGCTGCCCCCAATAGAGAACTGAAGGTAGCTATAACGAGGCCTGAGAGAGGACTGCAGTTAGACTCAGTGCAGTCCCATCTGCTTTTCGATAGTCTAGCCGTGAGCGACAATATGCTCCGGGCTTTTATCGATAATCGAGAGACTCTCGACGAATATGTGCTGCGCAATCTGTATCGGGTATATAGTTACGATAGTATTCCGCAGCTGGTCAATCCTAGACTCCTGAGAGAGAGCCTAAAGTATAAGCTTACAGAGCATGGAGTAGACAATCCTTATACGATTAGTCTCTGTAGCTCGGGAGGTCGGGAGCTCTTCCGTTACACAGACCCTCGTATGCACCTAGGAGAACATGATAGCTCAGGCGTGGTCATACAGCGTCTATTTATCAATAGGGATTACCCTAATAAGATTACCCCATTCCTGCGTTTATCGCTAGACTTTGATGAGGATGCCCAGGCTTTGCTCGCTATTGCTTGGCCCGGGATATTCATTACGTTATTTGTGTTTATACTCGGGATTGTTGCTTTGGTGCTAGTGTCGCGTCAGCTGTCTTTCCACTCGATGAGGTCGGACTTTATCAACAACATGACGCACGAGCTCAAGACGCCTGTTAGCTCTATTCTGCTCTCTGTGGAGCAGATGCAGCGCCTACCAGCTCCCGTGGGTGCCTCGGCAGAGGATATGGCCAAGCGCAAGCGTTATCTTAATATTATGGAGGACGAGGCACAGCGCCTGCGCATGCTGATTGATAAGGTACTACAGATAGCGCTCTATGATAAGAATCAGAAGAATAAGCTCGTAAATCTAACGGAAATTAGTCTAGATGAAATCATATTCAAGGCGGCTAAGCTTTTCTCTGTCCATGCCGCTAAGCATGGAGGAGAGCTGATACTAGAGCACACTGCAGAGAATACCTGGATTCTCGGGAGCGAAACGCACATGACCAATGTGTTGTACAACCTTCTGGAGAATGCAGTGAAGTATAGAGATGAGAGTCGTGCGCTAGAGCTAATCCTCCGTACGAGTAATAATGATGCTGGTGAGCTGGTTATCGAGGTTGAGGATAATGGCTATGGTATCCCCGAGGAAGATACTAAGAGGATATTCGAGCGCTTCTACAGAGTACATACAGGGCTCAAGCATAATGTCAAGGGGCATGGCCTCGGCTTGGCCTACGTGCAGAGTATTGTAAAGCAATTCGGAGGGCGCATACAGGCCAGTAATAAGGCTAGCGGTGGCTTGCGCATGACGCTAGTACTACCAACGCTAGGGACGGATACAAATCAAAACTAGAATAATATATAGAGTAAGGAACATGGTAGAGAACATCAAAATCCTTGTGTGTGAGGACGAGACCAGTTTGGCTGGTCTACTGGTAGAGATACTACAGAATAATGGCTACAAGGTTACTTGGGCCGGTGATGGGCGTGATGGATGGAGACTGTTCCAGGAGGACAAGTTTGATATTGTCATCTTAGACGTGATGATGCCCCATATGGATGGCTATGCGGTGGCGAAGGAAATCCGTCGTGTTAATCCACACGTGCCTATCGTCTTCTTGACGGCTATGAGCATGAAGGAGAACGTGCTAGAGGGACTGCGTGCTGGGGCGGACGACTATATCGCTAAGCCCTTTAGTCTCGATGAGCTGTTGCTCCGTCTAGAAGCTATCCTGCGTCGTGCGGGCAAGATAGATCGTCCGGAGACAGAGATACGTGAGGAGTATCGTCTAGGACGCTACGTGTTCAATACACGTATGCAGACACTTACCCTAGGGGAAAGTACGCAGCGCATGACAACGAAGGAGACGGAGCTATTGTCGCTCCTCTGCAAATTCGCCAACGAGACTCTAGAGCGTCCGCATGCCTTAGAGGTTATCTGGGGTATTACAGAGCCTGCTGCAGACCCCGACCACGCTTTCACGCAGCGCAGTATGGACGTGTATATTACTAAGCTGCGCCGTATGCTGGCTGCGGACCCCTCGGTGGAGATTAAGAATGTACATGGCCGTGGCTACAAGCTACTAGTGCCTGACTTCGAGTAATCCATAGCACAGAGCACTTGTATTATACACGCACGCTAGATAATGGTTTGCGCTTCGTGCACCTACCCTTGGCTTCGCCTGTCGTCTATGTCGGTATTGCCATAGGGGTAGGTACACGGCACGAGCGTAGGGGAGAGTATGGCCTGGCTCATTTTACTGAGCACATGCTCTTCAAAGGCACTCGTCTGCGTAGCTCCGAGCGTATCATTCGGCGTTTAGAGCTCAATGCCTACACCAGTAAAGAAGAGACCATTCTCTATGCTCTCTGTCCGCAGGCCTATGCCCGACGCGCTCTGCAGTTGATGTGCGATATCGTACAGCATAGTCGCTTCGATGCCGAGGAACTGCGCAAGGAGCAGACAGTCGTTATCGACGAGATACACAGCTACGAGGACAGCCCTAGCGAACTAATCTGGGATGAGTTTGAAGATATGCTCTTCCGTGGCCATTCGCTCGGGCATGGCATCCTAGGGACAGAGCGTAGTGTCGCCAGCTTTACTCAGGCGAAAGAACATCGTTTCTACGCGCAGCACTATAGACCCGATAATATGGCGGTCTTTGTGCAGGGCGAGGTCGATGCTGAGGCCCTGAGCACTTACCTCGAGAGTTTGTTCCCCCGAGGCTCTCAGGCCGTACCGTATAAGCATAGCTACCCCGCCTTGCCGGAGCTTACCGAGTCTCGGTATAAGCGTCGTCGTAAGGATACTAGCCAGAGCCATGTGATGATTGGGGCTCGGGCCTATGCTCTGACAGACGAGCGCCGTCTAGGACTGAGCCTACTGGTTAATATCCTCGGAGGGCCGGGGATGAGTTCGTGGCTCAATATGTCTCTCCGAGAGCAGGCAGGACTCGTCTATCAGGTCGAGTGCAACTATACGGCCTATGCCGATACGGGATTGGTGGCTATCTACTTCGGTTGCTCTCCGCAGCATGAAGCGCAAGCCATCGATTTGGCAATGGCAGAGCTAGCACGTATGGCTAGTGGAGCGCTTACCGAGCGAGAACTAGCAGCGGCCAAGCGCCAGCTCAAGGGACAACTGACAGTCTCTAGTGATGGACACGAGAGTTACTTCCTTAATGCGGGTAAGGCTTTCCTACATCTGGGGCGCGTAGAGCCTAGGGAGCGCATTCTGGAGCGTATCGACGCTCTGCATTTGTCGGATCTATTAGCCACGGCTCGCGAGATCTTCGCCCCCGAGCGTATGAGTACGCTTGTCTACCGCTAGCCTCAGGGCTTAGCACGATGAAATACCACAGGGTATTCCCTGATAACTTAGATATTACCTATTATGAATAAGGGACAACAGACAGAGCCTACTATAGTAGGGCAGGGCTGGATAGCTCTCCTACGTCGGTCGTGGCCTACGGCTCTTATTGTCTTGTTTTTTGCGACACTGTCCTTCGTTTACTTCTCTCCGGCAGTGCTAGAGGGACGCGATCTCTTCCAGAATGATGTCGCTGGTGCTAGTGGTGTCGCTCAGGATGTACGCGATTATTATGCAGCCACAGGCGAGACCTCTTACTGGACGAATAGCCTTTTCGGGGGTATGCCCATGTATCAGATTGCTCCGAGCTATCCCTCGCTACGGGTGCTCAAGGCGGTACAGGACTTCTTAACCCTCCAGTGGCCGTTCAATATGCTCCCTAGTTATAGCTGGCTACTCTTTGCGATGCTTGTGGGCTTCTATATCTTCATGCGGAGCCTGCGTTTAGAGCGCGGCTATGCATTGCTTGGGGCTCTAATGTGGGCCTTTAGTAGTTACTTCATCATCCTTATAGAGGCTGGGCATATATGGAAGCTCATGGTACTATCCTTCATCCCGCCGACTATAGCGGGGATTATCGATAGTTACGAGGGGCGTTATCTGCGTGGGGCTGTTGTTACGGCCTTCTTCGCTAGCCTGCAGCTGATGAGCAACCACGTGCAGATGAGCTATTACTTCGCCTTTGTGATCGTAGCCATTCTGCTGGCCTATCTCTATCAGGCTATACAGACCAAAGAGTATCGCCGATTCGTGCTCGGTAGTGTGGCAACGCTCGCTGCTGCTGTCATCTCTATCAGTATCAATGGGTCCAACATCTATCATACTTATCAGTACACGCAGGAGACTATGCGCGGTGGATCTGCGCTAGCTACTACTGGCGAAGCCTCTGCTGAGCAGAAGGGTGGGGGGCTCGATAAAGAATACATTACGGCCTGGAGCTATGGCAAGGCTGAGACTTTTACTTTCTTGGTGCCAAACCTCTATGGTGGTGCTACTGGGGCATTAGGGAACAACCCTGATGCTCTCGAGGTCATCAAGGACGAGGAGGCTAAACAGGTGGTGGCAGGAATGAATCACTACTGGGGCGATCAACCCTTTACCTCGGGTCCTGTGTATGTCGGGGCTTTCGTGCTCTTCCTGGCAGTTCTCGCGCTTTTCGTCGTGCGTACGCCTCTCAAGTGGGCACTGCTAGGGGCAACGATGCTCTCTCTATTCCTCGGTTGGGGG
>CAMBHQ010000089.1 GCA_945867245.1 uncultured Porphyromonas sp. | reverse complement strand
ATCTTATCAGCTCTTGCGAAAGCCTCTACTCTATCTAGTTCTTGCAGCCCTAGGCTATCTACCAGTAGTAGTTGCCTTAGATTTAGCTTGGCCTCCTCTACACCGTTCTCAGCCTGCACCACACCTTGATGGCTCTCGGCCTCTACAGCCTGCGCCTCGGCTAGGCGGTCCCTACTCCACTTGCCAGACTGTAGCATACCCTCGGCAAAAGCTCTCTGCTCGCCACTACGTCGCCACTGCTCTCGGGCTATCTCTACTACCCTCTGAGCATGTAGGAGCGCATAATAATACTGCACCACCTGCACGCTGAGATTCTGGCGGGCCTGAGCCAGATTGGCTACTGCAGCCTCTGTCTGCAGTTTAGCAGCACGCATATTATACAGTCGGCTAAAGCCCGAGAATAACTGATAAGAAGCTCCGATAGAGCCCGAAGCACCCATCGACGAGCGGTCGCTCATTACACCCGTCTTGTCTACAGAGCGTCCGAAGTCCCAGCTCTGCCCAAGCCCTGCCTGTACTGTAGGTAGGTAAGCATGCTTACTTGCCTCCTCCTGTAGCTTACTACGCTCTATCTGGAGCACACGTGTCTGATAGTCTGGATTGTTGCGAATAGCTAGAGCGATGCACTCCTCTAGCGTATAGCTCTGTGCCGATAGACTCAGTGCCCCGCCTACGAGGCAGAAGGCTAGGCCTATGCTTTTACTTATACTTGCGTTCATAACACCTTATATATAGAGCTTACTTGCTATTCCACACTTCGTTGCCACGCACCTTATCACCCTTCTTGAGGCCGGACTTTATCTCCACACGATTACCGTCTGATAGACCAATACGGATATGGCGCTCTTCGGTCTCTAGAGGCTCCTCAGTCTTGACCAGTTGCACAAAGGTAGAGTCTCCACGATAGATGATACAAGCCTCGGGTAAGGTCATCACCTTATCGGCTCGTTCGATAGTAATATCGGCATTAGCACTAAAGCCCGCACGTAACTGAGCAATCACTTCAGCAGATAAGCCCTCTAGCTTACCGCGCACCTCGAAGCGTGTACTCCCTGAGACATCTACCCCCTGAGGTGATATATACTCTACCGTAGCCGATAGCTTAAGCTCTGGCATAGCGCCTATCGTTAGTTTCATCGGCAGGCCTACTCTGAGTTTGCCGACCTCGGTCTCATCAGCTTTGCCCTCGAAGATAAGGTCCGTCATCTTGGCTATCGTAGCGACTGTTGTCCCTTCGTTGAGCGTATTGGCCTGTATCACAGAGCTACCGACCTTGACAGGGATAGAGAGTACTTTCCCTGCGATGGTAGCACGTATCAGTGTACTGCTCTCCTTGCTATAGCGCTGGCTAACCCCACTCTTGGTGATCTGTAGCGCCTCTACTGCACTCCGATACTGCAGATCGGCATTAGCTAGATCGGCACGGCTACGCTCGTATTCCTCGGTGGCCAGTAGCCCCTTGGTGTGTAGCTCTTCGTTACGCTTGTATATGCTACGCAGGCGGTCTGCATTTATACGTGCCTGCTCCACATTACTCTCAGCACTATTCACCTGTTGCATGTCGGGGATTACCCTTAGCTTAGCTATTACGTCTCCCACAGCCACCTCGTCCCCAGGCTCTACTAGTAGCTCGCTGATGATGCCCGCTATCTGAGGCTTGATGGCTACTTCGTCTCTGGGCTTGATACTACCAGCCAGGATAAGATTCTTACTGATACTATCCCCCATGGTGACTGTTACTACATCGTAGCGCTTCTCGGGCTCTTGCCCCTTGCTCCATAGGTACACGAAGGTCGCAACGACAGCGAGTGCAAAGATGAGCCACAAGGCCCATTTGATAAATCGTTTCATAGGCTAATATGATGTTTAATTCGTTATTCTTCTCTAATGGCTTCGATAGCCTTTACTTCTACGGCCTTGAAGGCTGGGATAAGCCCTGCCACCAGACCTCCTATTATAATAATGAGTAATGCCAACAGCACAAGTCCTAGGTCTACGGTAGGGTCTGTAAAGGGTACATCCTCTGCGCCCACAAAAGCCTGCGCTACCACCGACATAATACCCACCCCAGAGACAATCCCTAGCAAGCCTGCCAGTAGCGTTAGGCTTACCGACTCCATGAGCATCTGCGTAATGATATCCCAGGGTTTAGCACCGAGTGCTCGGCGCACGCCTATCTCCTGCGTGCGTTCCCGCACGGTAACAAGCAGGATGTTACTAATGCCCACAATCCCCGTCAGCAGTGTGCCGATGCCTACAATCCAGACCAAGATATTCAAGGCTAAGGTAATCCCCTCGAAGACTCTAAGTATTTCCTCAATATCAAAGAACGTAACTGCCTTTTTATCTTCGGGTGCGATACGCTTCATCGCCTTGATAATGCGTTCGATCTTCTGCATAGCCGCCTTGCGATCGGCTCCGTCGTGAAATGAAAACATTACAGAACCGACTACCCCAGACGGCTGTACGCTCTGCTCTACGGTAGCGTATGGTATATAAACGCTACGGTGAATACTGGGGCCTACATTAAACAGCGTACTCTGCTGGTCTACAACGCCTACGACAGTATAGTTACCAAACTGACAACGAATGCTTTTGCCCAGTGCCTGCTCGTTGCCTCCGAATAGCTTACTGGCTACGCTCTTGCCGAGAAGGCAATACTTACGCTTATCTTGATGGTCAGCACTACGCAGCATACGCCCCGCCAGCAAACGAACATACAAGATATCGAAATAACCAGCATCGATAGCGGAGATGACGGCATCATCTTTCTTACCCTCAGCCATAATGCCTGTGGCATCGTTCCATAGCGTGTAGGACGTACCCGATGATTTTATCTCGGGTACGAGGCTTACTATCTGCTCTACATCGCTGTGAGTCATATTCCACGAACGCCCCGCTGGCAAGCCATCATAAGCCACACTAGTAGATTGACGATCTAGGCCAACCATACTCGTAGCTACACCATCTGTAGCGAGCTTGATGCCATTGCGGAAACCATTGCTTAGCGAGAGCAATATGATGAGCATAAAGATACCCCAGAAAACTCCGAAGGCCGTTACGATACTCCTACGCTTATTGCGCCCTATTGTCTCGGCAACCTC
Organism: uncultured Porphyromonas sp.; assembly: GCA_945867245.1. GTDB lineage: Bacteria > Bacteroidota > Bacteroidia > Bacteroidales > Porphyromonadaceae > Porphyromonas. Next base: position 1,782 of record CAMBHQ010000089.1, on the reverse strand, counting down.
ATGCCACGTATCTCTATCAAATAGTATCATAGTTCCCTGTTGTTTAGTTTCTCATGGCCTCTACCACAGGTACACGTACAGCCTTGCGTGCTGGCAGATAGCCTGCTAATGCGCCCCCGATGAGCATCACTAGAATAGCCCCAATAGCGGTATCTAGGCGTATTACCGGATGTAGGAAAAGTATCCCATTCATACTACCATCACCACTATTGGCGAGGTCTCCGACGCCCATCGTAGTAACGACATGGTCTACCCCTGCCATAATAGCTACGCCCACGACTAGGCCAGCAAGCCCCGCTATCAGTGTAACGATTACACTCTCTGTAAGTATCATAGCTATGATATCCTTGGGCTGTGCTCCTAGGGCCTTGCGTACACCTATCTCCCGACGACGCTCGGTAACCGTAATCTGCATAATATTGATAACCCCCACGAGACCTATGATGAGTGTACTAAGCCCGACAATCCAGAGGAATATCTCTATCCCCCCGAGGACCTTACCCATCGTGGCATTAGAGACTGCCTCTGAGCTCAGGGAGATCACGTCTTTATCCTCAGGACTCGTCCCGAGACGAGGCGCCAACTGGCGAACAAAAACAGCCTTGAGGCTATCTACCTGTGCCTCGGTCTTAATGCTAGGGCAAAGCATCCGTACAGAGCTAATATGCTCTGGAGTATCCCAAGTATTTAGATGTAGTAGGCGCATCGTAGACAAAGGCATTACCAGGGGTGTCCATCGGCCATAATAGTCTTTGCAGACCCCGACGACAGTAAAGCCAATCTGCTTGATGAGTACCTTCTGACCGAGCGCCTTCTCGGCATCTCCGAATAGGGCCGTGGCATAGAACTGAGGCAGGATAACGACCTTACGAGTCTCTAGCTCGTCTTTATCGTTGATGAAGCGAGAGCCAGGGACTACCATACGCAACTGCTGTATCTGGGCATACTCCTTACGTACGCCTATGGCCCTAGCAGACTCTCGTGTACCTCCGCCCTCGAGCGTTAGCCCGTAAGCATTGTTTACTGGTGTCGCTAGCCGAATAACAGAGGCGTTGGCCTCGGCTAAGAATTTCATATCCGACTCAGTAAACTTCGGTACACTCCACTTTGTATGCCCATTCACGGGGATAGTTACCCAGTAAATCTCCAAGTCTACAGACTCAGTATTGCTCCCTATGTTCCGATAGGTCTCAGTAATACCGTTGTTAAAGCCCGCTCCTGCACTAAGCAATACCACGAGTAGCAGGATGCCCCAGCCCACAGCGAAGCCTGTCAAAGCCGTGCGCAGCTTATTGGCCCCTAGCGTTGCTAATAGCTCCTGTAGCTGTTCTTTACCGAAGTACCTCATAGCACCAGGCCGTCTTTCATATATATAACACGCTGGCAGGCATCCGCCACACTCTGCTCGTGCGTTACCACTACTAGTGTACGCCCCTCGGCATGCAGGCTTTTGAGTAGTGCCATTACCTCCTCGGTCGTCTGACTATCCAGTGCGCCTGTCGGCTCGTCCGCTAGGATGACAGAGGGCTCTGTCACCAAGGCTCTGGCGATAGCCACACGTTGCTTCTGACCTCCTGATAGTTCACTCGGCAAGTGATGCGCCCTATCGGCTAGCCCTACCCGCTCTAGATACTTACGGGCCTGCTCCATACGCTTAGCATAGGGTACACCTCTATAATAAAGCGGAAGAGCCACATTCTCTAGAGCATTCTTGAATGGGATGAGATTAAAAGACTGGAAGATAAAACCAATCTTGTGGTTGCGTAGTACAGCAGCCTCTGC
>CAMBHQ010000088.1 GCA_945867245.1 uncultured Porphyromonas sp. | reverse complement strand
GGCATCTTGAATACCTTGGCCCTCGGGCGTGGTCTGGCCAGCCAATCCGTAAGGCTAACCTCTGCTATACTGGAGTCATCCGTGCGGTATAGGACGTAGCTGTATCCGTACCATCGCCCACGGGCATTTGACTCTAGTGTATCGGGGCTATATCTCTGCACATACTCGCCCTCTCGCCCCCCACGAGTGATGGCCCTGATGCTACCGTCTCGGTTGTTTCTCAGTAGGAGGTCGTAGCCACAGGTAAGTATGCTATAGAGGGAATCCTGTGAGTGGTGGCGTTGCTTAGCTCCCATGGACTCTTCGGTAGGGCCACTAGGGAAGGTCGAGCTGAGGCTGAGCTTACCTGTCGTGCGGTCGTAGAGGAAGGTTTTTCCTCCTCTTTTCCACCAAAAGCGCTTGGTGTCGTTATGCTCAAACCTTAGCCCATATAGCATCAGCTCTCGGCTCGTGAGGCTACTATCACCAGATAGCTCTCGGTACTGCCTGACGAAGTCTGCTCTATCGCGCAGTAGCTCCTCTTGTCGGCCACTAGCCGCATGGGCTAGTGTGTAGCGGACGGTGTCGTCTAGCCCCCTCTGGTAGTAGTATAGATAAGGACTAGACCCTATCCAGGTGGGGAGAATTGTGCGCCCCTCCATGACCTTGGATAGCTGGGAGGCACTACTGCGCTCGACTCGCTCCCAATCGATGTCCTGAGCTGCTAGTGTAGAGCAGGCACTACAGGCGAGTAGGAGTCGAGCTAATGATTTAATGGTGTCTATGGTACTCATTATTTGCTGGGCTTGCTTTGGGTCTCCTCGGCATACTGAACAGCACGCATAGCATCTATGGCACGGAGCATAGGCTGATGAGGATTTTCGCTGGGTCTGCCCTCTGGTATCAATCGGGCACTCTTGATGAGGATTTCCTTTATTTGACTGGCTTTTAGCTTAGGGTAGTAGGCTCTGAGCATTGTGGCTATGCCTGAGACAATAGGCGCTGATAGGCTGGTACCCTGTGAGGCTTCGATCTTGTCGCCGGGCATCACAGCCCAGATGTCCACGCCTGGGGCATATAGATCGACAGAAGCCCCGTAGTTGGAAAACTTCGCTCTCGCACCCTGCTTATCGAGGGCACCGATGCGCAGGTAATGCTCCCAGGGCTTGCCCATAGAATCGGTCCCCTTGGGGTAATATGGTCGCTTATCTTCTGGACTAGCGTCTAGTCTGTATCCATTATTGCCAGAGGAGTGTATGATTAGTACGTCCTTCTTTAGGGCATAGGCCATGGCTTCATCAACAAGGCGAGGGTTTGCTGAGGCGTATTTGCCTAGGCTCAGGTTGATGACACGTGCACCTCTATCTACGGCATAACGTATGGCTGTGCTGACATCCTTGTCGTATTCGTCTCCATTGTCGGGTACCGCTTTTATTGCTAATATACGTGCTGGGGGATAAATACCCCGAACCTTCGGGTCTATATCTCCAGCTCCTGCGATGATACTAGCCACGAAGGTGCCGTGTTCCGAGCCTTTCCCTCCAATGTTAGCATTGCCGTAGTATCGGTCCTCTCCGTTAGACAGATCATCTCCTAGGAGGGTTCGTTTATCAATATCCCGCTCGATGCCCTCTACACGACTACGTATGAGATTGAGCTGATTGTGGTGCTGGCGCTTGAGCTGGGCCCACGAGGCGTTGCTTTCGGCCTTAATAAGATCTGCGAGTATTACCTCTGCAGCATCCATCCAGTCTTGGGTGTCTGGTTTGATGTTCATTATCTCGGAGACACTCAGGCTGTCAGCAGCTGCCGCAGGCATCTTAGTGGTGATGATAGAGTCTATCGCAGCGTAAGCACGATCTTTGGCTAGGGTGTGATCATAGAGGCGTAGATATCTATCTATCCCAGCTATGGTGCGCATCCTCTGATAATAAAGGTACTCTTGTCTATGATTGGTGGCTACGCTATCTACGTGTCCAATGGATTTGTATTTGGGGTGCAAGCGTTTAAACTCTCGATATTCCTCTCGTCCGACACTGGTCAGCTCTAGCTTGCCGTCCGCTGTCCCGAGTAGATTCCAGCCCCAGCGGTCGTCGATGTAGCCGTTGCCGTCATTGTCTTTCCCGTCGATGCGTTCTCGTTGGTTGATAGCTAAGCAGTGTTTCAGCTCGCTTGTCGCAGTATCTAAGCCTGTGTCTACAACGGCAACGATTACAGGCTTTGCCCTCTGTTTGTGTTTCCGGAGCCATTCTAGAGCCTCTTCGCTGCGTGTCCCTTGTAGACTATCTGTGTAGTAGCGATGCCATGAGTGCTTATTCGCTTGTGGAGCGTCCTGAGCCAAGCTAAGGGTTGAGCCTATAAATAAGGAAAAACCTATTAGAAGGCCTTTGTATAAGTCCATATTTGATACTTCGTTAGTATTGATAAATGAATAATCCTTCCAAAAGTACAAATATAATCTCTATGGGAGGTCGCCCGCATGGTCAAGCGCAATGACAGGCATTAGCTTGTCATTGTGCTTGACTTTGGAGCATGCGCTAATCGTCAGGATCACGTAAGCCGAGAGCAGAGTTTACTCGTGTAAATGACCGCGTCCGACTACGCTCAATTAAGCACTCGTCCCTTAGTTAGTGGACACTTGTCCACCTATTAGGGGACGACTTGCCCGCCTATTAGGCGGACGATCGTCGACCTACTAGGCGGCCAAGTGTCGGTCTAATAGGTGGTGGAGGCCTCTGGTCGTAGCACAAAAACAGCCCGCCCGCAGACGCTTTACCAAGCGTTTGCGGGCGGGTGTGTCTTGAGAGTTGCGCTCTTTGCTACTTACGCAGTCTGTATTGCGTTGAGGATTGTCTGCGTGAGTTCGGATATCCACGACGCAACTAGATAGATAATCCAGCAGATTACTGCGATACCGATAGCCGACCCAACGGCCTTCTGATTGACCTCGCGCATAATCTTCTTGTCCTCCTCTACGAAGCCCATGACAAGACGATAATTCTTCTTGTTGGCTTTATTGAAGAGGTCAATTAGATCTCCGATAAAGAAAGGAATCAGCCCGAGCAAGAAGTCGAGTGTTAGGTTGTATATAATCGCTAGAGCTAGGGGTATAGACTTTAGTCGGACGAGCGCCAGCCAAAGCATCGGCAAGGCTATTAAGCCATTTATGCTGTCCCCAACGACGGGGATAAGGCCTATTAGAGGGTCTAGATAGTAGTCGTCTAGATACTTCTTTAGGTTTTTGGCGATATTAAACGTAACAGAGTCTCTCTCTAGCTCGGCTAAGCGCTCGGCCTTGCGATTTAACCTCTGGGTCTCGGCCTGCTCGGCTGCCTCTAACCGTGCTACTTCCTTGTCGCTCAACAGAGCGTCCTCCTGTTGTACAGCCGCTCTACGGCGTACGATTTTGTCTTCTGCCATATATCTATATCGTTATTTGATGCTTACCAGCTAAAAAGTCTGACCATTCCTCTTGGCTTAGTGCATTCTTGTCGATGCCTGCTAGGAGGCAGAGGGCTACCTTGCGCTCTTCGTCCGAGGCTGAGAACTTCACTCGCTCTACGATAGCACGCAGTAAACTCTCCTGCTGCTCTACTCCATGAGCCAACGCTCTATAGCTCTCCTGTAGACGTGCTAGCTCGGCGTGATAAAAGTCTTGCTTGAGCTTGTCCTCGGCCATCTGCGTCTCTAGGGCTAGCATTTCCTCGTACATAGCAAGCCCTCTCTCGATAGCTTGGTCTGAGGCTAGGGCTACCGCCTGAAGATCCTCGGCGCTATAAGCAACCTGGGTAGATAGTCCTACTACCTGAGAGGCCTTGTTGGCCAGCCTCTGGGCATCGTCCTCTGTCATCTTATGCTCGCTCGTGTATCTCTGAGCCCAGAGGAGAGCTAGCTCCTTATCGCTGAGCTCTCGCTCAGCTTTATCTGGATATGCCGATTGAGGAATGGCTTTTAGGTGTTGCTCATCGAGGCGTAGACCCAGTAGCTCCTTGGCGCCACGTAGCAGAGCCACGAGGTCGTTGAAGTGAGGATAAAGCGTTTCTTTGAGCTTAGGGTCTACGCTAATCGCCTTCCTGAGCTCTGCAGAGCAACGCTCCGCCTCTCGCTTGCTCTCAGAGAAGTCTCGCTCATAGACCTTCTGCGCTTGCTCTAGACTGCTGAGCTCCTCTTTGTCAATCTTGATATCTGCCTGATACTGCTCATATTGCCTAACGAGCGGAGCACACTCACGCTGCCAAGCGTATGCCTCCTGATTGTAGCGCTTGCCTGCACTCCCCAGCGTGAAGATATTGGCAAGGAACGAGGGCTTCTTCGGGAGACGCTGTTTAGCCCCGAGATACTCGTCGTTGAGACTCTGTAGTAGGGCCTCATCACCCTTGATCTTCTCGCTATAGTAGTGGATATTCTCTCTGCAGTCGCTAAGCTCACGCTCGTACCCTCTGGCTCTAGAGCGTAGCTCCTGGCGCTTCCTGTCGAGCTCTGCGATACGCTCGTCTCTGTATATCTTGTCGAGGAGCTGTCGTAGCTCATCCGAGAGGATATGCTTACTGAAACGCTGATAGACCTCTACCTTGGGGATGAATAGGCGCTCTAGGGTCTGATGTAGTAACTCTAAGCGCTTGAGGTCGCCTGCTAGATGGGTGAGGTCTTTGGTGGCGGAGGTCTGTAGGATAGAGAACTCGCGCTTGAGTCGAGCGGTCTTTTCGGCTGCGCCCAGGTAATGCTCTACGAAGCCCGTAGCAATGAGTACAAGGGCTACACGTTTGTCCTGCACTTGCTTGATGGTATTGCTAGACTTATCCAGAGTCGCTCTGAATCCCCCGATGACCTCGCCCATAAGCTCGGTACATTTGCTATCGAGCTTGTCGAACTCAAGGCTGATGCTCTCGAACATCTTGACAGCATCGAGGTACTCGATCTGGGCGAAGTCGAATAGCTCGGGAGCTTGTGCTCTGAGCT
>CAMBHQ010000087.1 GCA_945867245.1 uncultured Porphyromonas sp. | reverse complement strand
CACATCATCGTCCGTATCTACGAAAACCTTCACATCCATCAGGTCACGCAGTTGCTTATTCTCGAGTATCAAGATGCCATCGAGTATAATCACGTGAGCAGGCTGTACTGTTACCGTCTGCTCTAATCGATTATGCTCTGTGAACGAATAGACAGGGCGCTCAATGGCTTCACCATTTTTCAGTTTAAGTATATGCTCAATCAGCATATCCGTATCGAAGGCGTCCGGATGGTCATAGTTGAGCTGGGTACGCTCCTCAAAGCTAAGTTCGTTATGCGCCTTGTAGTAGAAGTCGTGGCAGAGCGTAATCACCTGTTCCTCTGCAAATGCTTCGAGTAGCTGTCTTACGAGGGTACTCTTGCCCGAGGCTGATCCTCCGGCTACCCCAATAATAGTAGGAGTCATATAATTATGTTTTTATTATCCCAAAGGTACAACTTTTGCCTCTACTACAGTATAGGGTAAAGGTATCCATCTTCCTCTAGTCGAATAGCAGGTGCATCGCTCTCCTCTAGGCAATAGGCTACAGCATCGAGGTGCCCCGCCTTGGCCAGACGCTGATAATGCTCGGCACTACGGATATAATCGAGTCGTCCCGACGGCTCCTGACAATAGGCAGTCCAGAGGCTCGTAATCATTACGGCGGCATCCCCTACTGGCTCGCCATAGCCGAGGGACTGGGCACGTGCGGCCAGTGCACCTGCATATAGACTATCCTCTGTAGATACCTGCCCACGCCAGCCTGCAGCCAGTACGACGACTTCTGTACATCCACGGCCGTGCAGATACTCTAGGGTACGAGGTAGGTTGCGGAAACTCCCGATAAGAATCTCGCTAGCCCCCGCCTCACGGGCAATAGCTAGGCTACGTGTGCCGTTGGTAGTGGTAATGACAATAGTCTTGCCACCTACGAGCTCGGGCGTATAGGCCAGAGGATCGTTGCCTAGTTGAGCGAAGGGACAACGTAGTACATTGCGCTCGGCCGCCATTAGGTATCCGAGGCTTTCGCCTATCTCTTGGCATTCCTCTACCGTAGCCACAGGCAGCATGCGCTGGGCGCCATTCTCTAGCGCAGTGGTAATAGTAGTAGAGGCTCTATATATATCGGTTATGATTACGCTAGCACCAGGGCGATGATAGAGCGCATATAGTTCTGGGCTAGGACAAAGGTAAATTTTCATTGTTTGGTCGTTTAGGGTCTGAAGTATAGGTCCGTCATCACCTCGCCTATATCAAGGCTGCCATCGATAGCAGAGCAATAGAGCAGAGCATGCGCTGTAGCCGAGAGCATCTCTAGATCGTTGGCTCCGTCCCCGATAGAGAGGGTAGACTCTGGCCTGATATCTCGCCCGATGGTCTGTAGCGCAAAGTCTCGCTTCGACTGGGCATCCACGATAGGTTCAGATAGAGTGCCGTCCAAGACCTCCTCCTCGTCCATCTCGGGCATCGTAGCGATGTAGTCCGTAGCACCTAGGCGTAGCATCAGCGTATGCACATAGGGCGTTAGGTTACTACTGGCGAGGTCTAGTCGAATATCCTCGCCCTCGGTGAAGCGACAGAAGTGCTCGATACCTGGAGCAAGGCTAACGATAGCGCCCAGTTCCTCTAGCTGGCTTGCCGTCATCCCTCGGACACACTGCACACGCCTGCGGAAACTAGACTCGAAGTCTACTGCGCCTGTCATCGCTGCTATAGTATCTGTATGCATGCTTTGCTCACGAGCAATACGCACCAATAGTTCCTCCGAGACAAGGCAGCCATCGAGGTCCGCCACTATACGCCTAATAGGCTTGGCCTCTGTGCTACGATAGTAGAGCGCTACTGGCTGTCGGCGCACGTAGCTGAGTAATGCAGACAGTAGGCTATGGCGCTCTCTGCTACTCAGTGGGCTAGAGCTGAGGTCCCAGAGGGTAGTATCTTGAGTGCGGGATGGAGCAGGTAACTGCTGGGGCTGGGCCGAGGCTAGATAGTCTTTTAGTATATCTGATAGTTCGGCCACGACAGATGCTGTGCTTGCCTTGTGGGTGTATAGATATATGCTTGCGTTCATATCTACAAAGATAGGCATTATCACCCAACAGCAGAGGCTGCAGCAGCGAGACCTATCGCTAAAGTCTCAGCTACTACAGCCTCTGTATATCATAGCTTGTTATTAGTTGGCTAGGGCTAGGTGCTTACGCAGGTTGATGAGTGCATAGCGCATACGCCCCAGAGCCGTATTGATGCTCACACCCGTCTGCTCGGCAATCTCCTTGAAGCTCTTATCCTCCCACATCCGCAGTTGTACTACCTCACGCTGGTCTGCTGGTAGCAAGTCTAGAGTAGCATATAACTCGCCGAGCTTATCATTATGAATTATCAGCTCTTCGCCATTCAACTCGTCAGAAGCGATACCACGGAAGGCAGCATCAGCCTCATCTTCGTCCCCGAAAGGCTCGAAGCGTGCCTCGCTCTTTTGCCTGCGGAAACTATCCATTATAAGGTTGTAGGTGATGCGCGTCAGCCACTGCTTGAAGCGTGCAGACTCGGTATAACGACCAGCCTTAATGGTAGTCATTACCTTGATGAAGGCATCCTGAAAGATGTCTTCGACTAGATCCTCGTCCTGTACCGAGTATCTGATATATGCGTGTAGATATGCGTCATATCGCATGAGTAAGGCATCGAAGGCCTCGTTACTACCTTGGGCGTACTGTGCGATAAGCAGGTCATCGCTGTACTGCTGAAATCTCTTCATAGTCGTACCTTTTATTAGTGGTGGGACTTGTGAACTATTATCTATAACAAAGCGTAACGTTTACTCTATAGGCGATATCTTTATTCGTTATTATATATGTACTCTCTCGTCAGCCTGACGAAAAAGCCGTAACTATACACCGCAAAGTAACACAATAAATATGACATAAACAAATCCTCCACCGAAAGATATACTTCCGATGGAGGATATAGGTCTATATTTTAGCACTCATCTACCTGTGCAGCATAGACACGCCAGCGCGCTAGTAGTTGCTCTAGGTCCTCGGGCAAATCGCTATCGAAACTCATATATTCACCGCTTATCGGATGCGTAAAACCGAGGGTCTTGGCATGCAGGGCCTGACGTGGACAAATCTTCAGGCAATTGTCTACGAACTGCTTGTACTTCGTGAACTGATTACCCCACAAGGCTCTATCCCCACCATAACGTTCGTCCCCAAAGAGCGTATGCCCGATATGGCGCATATGGGCACGTATCTGATGAGTACGACCAGTCTCTAGACGACACTCTATCCACGACACGTAGGCCAGCTCCTCCAGCACGGTATAATGTGTAACAGCGGGCTTACCCTTATCACTACCCTCGGGGTAGACGCTCATCTGTAGGCGGTCTGTACTATCACGCCCGATGTTGCCCCGTACCGTTCCCTCAGGCGCATCGAAGCGCCCCCACACAAGGGCTCTATAGGAGCGGTGCGTCGTTTTCTCGAAGAACTGACGAGCTAGATGCGCTTTGGCCTCTGGGCGCTTAGCCACCACGAGTAGCCCACTAGTATCTTTATCTATACGATGTACCAACCCTACGTTAGGGTCCTCTGGGTCGTATAGTGGGTCATCCTGTAGATAGTAGGCGAGCGCATTGACCAGCGTCCCTGTATAGTTGCCAAAACCAGGATGCACCACTAGCCCCGCAGGCTTATTGATGACCATCAGCACCTCATCCTCATATACTACGTCTAGAGGTATGTCCTCTGCGACGATGGCCAAATGCTTGCGCGGGCGACGCATCTGTAGGGTGATGACATCGCAGGGCTTTACCTTGGTATTGCTTTTGACACTCTTGCCGTTGATGAAGATAAAGCCTGCATCAGCCGCCTGCTGTATACGATTGCGACTGGTGCCGTTCATCCTATCGGTCAGAAACTTATCTACACGTATAGGACTCTGCCCCGGATCGGCTACACAGCGGTAGTGTTCGTAGAGCGCATTACCCTCACTGTCGTATAGCCCCGATGGAGTATCGTCTATGCGTAGGCTCGGGTCGCTGTAGTCTTCGTCTAGCTCGTCCCCTACCTCAGCCTGTAAGGGGGAGAGTTCGCTAGCCAATAGTTCTTCTTCGCTTAGGCTCATTACCAGAATTGCTCAGGTTCGGGTTGAGGCTCATCTACTGGGACGTCCCCTTTCTTGCGCGTGGTAGAGTCGCCAGCAGTGATAGCGGAGGATACACTCGCTAGGCTATCCTCTGCGAGGAGGTCATCTAGGCGAATGCTATCCACCTGAATCTGACCAGTGATAAGTATTACAATAGGCGTTTCTTTGCTAATCATATCGCCAACCTTAATTGGCTTGCCATCGGCATAAGTAAGGCCTTGGCATAGGCCAACATATTCACCAGAGACAGAGCGCTCTTTGATATTCGCGAAGCCTAAACCACGTAACAGAGCTAGTGCTTGACGTGCGGACATATCTTTGACGTGCGGTACAGGTATCCGTGGTGGTGCCATGGCGTAAACTTTTAGGAAGATAATACGCTGTGGCTTGACACGTGCGCCCGGACTAGGATAAGCCTCAATGATACTACCTGGTACAGCCTTCTTGTCGTATATAGAGTCTACGACCTCATAGCGCAGGTCTGCATCCTCTAGCATAGTAATACCCTCGGGGAGCAACTTGCCTCTAAGCTCTGGTATCACTACACTCTCGCCGTGCTTGGTGTAGAAGTCCAGCCCCCAAGCTATTACGACGAAGCCCGAGATACCAACGAGTAGCATCATGAGCAGGTTTAGGGTTATCGACTTTTTCATTTTCTTCTGTTGGATTGTCTATTACTTATGCATCTAGATTAGCATTGATGAAGTGCATCAAGCTCTGTGTGCCCTCGGTCTCGATGGTAGCACTACTACCCTCCCACTCTTTTTGTCCGTGGTGGATGTAGAGTATTTTGTCGCCTATCGAACGTACCGTATTCATATCGTGCGTATTGACGATAGTAGTTAT
>CAMBHQ010000086.1 GCA_945867245.1 uncultured Porphyromonas sp. | reverse complement strand
CGTGTTTAGCTTCCCCGCACACTACAATACGGCCCTCCTAGTGGTGCAGGGCTCAGTGCTAGTCGATGGTACAGATGTTCCCGAGGATAACATCCTCAAGTTTGAGAACGAGGGCGAGACCTTCGAGCTAGTAGCCACTTCGCCCGATACTATTGTACTTGTGCTTAGTGGAGAGCCTCTCGGCGAACCTATTGTAGCCTATGGGCCTTTTGTGATGAATACCAAGCAGGAGATTATGCAGGCCATCAACGATGTGCAGAGCGGTAAGTTTGGGCATCTAGAATAGCCTGCTACCGAGGCTATTGCATAATACGGCACTCGCTTCCTTGTTTGCGACATTAGCTACGCTCGCACTGCGTGGTTGGGCTCGGTCATTTACACGAGTAAACTCCCTTCGCCCTCAGTCTTAACGCCTAGCGATTATCCCATACTCCACGGTCTAGCCCAATGACAAGCCTCGGCTTGTCATTGGGCTAGACCGTGCGTGCGCCTCCTATAGTCTGCGTTCGCCCCAGTTATTGCGGTCGAGACTGCGGTAACTAATAGCCTCGGCGATGTGCGCTTGGTTAATCTGCTCTGCCCCCTCTAGGTCGGCAATAGTGCGGGCTACCTTGAGAATGCGGTCGTAGGCACGGGCGCTAAGCGATAGCCGCTCCATAGCCATTTTGAGCCTCTGTAGCCCTGCCTCGTCGGGGCGTGCATAGCGCTGCATCATCTGTGGGGTCATCTGGGCATTGCAGTGCACCTCGGGATAGTCTGCGAAGCGCCTATTCTGTATCTCCCTAGCCCTGAGTACACGCGCCCGAATGGCCGCACTCGGCTCGGCGGGCTGGGTGTCGCTGAGGCGCTCGAAGGGGACAGGGCTAATCTCGACCTGCAGGTCTACACGGTCGAGCAGTGGCCCCGATACCTTGCCGAGGTAGCGTTGCACCTGCTGAGGGCTACATTCGCAGGCTCGGGTCGGATGGTTATAGTATCCGCAGGGGCAGGGATTCATGGCGGCGATGAGCATGAAACTAGCCGGATAATCGACCGAGAAGCGGGCTCTAGCCACCGTGACGGTGCGGTCCTCGAGCGGCTGACGCATCACCTCTAGGACATTGCGGCTGAACTCGGGTAGCTCGTCTAGGAAGAGTACGCCATTGTGTGCTAGGCTAATCTCGCCAGGCTGAGGATTGCTACCACCGCCCACGAGAGCCACGGGAGATATAGAGTGGTGTGGGGCGCGGAAGGGGCGACTGGTCATCAGGGTCTGCTCTCGGGTGAGCTTGCCCGCTACGGAGTAAATCTTGGTGGTCTCTAGGGCCTCGCCCATCGTGAAGGGAGGCAGGATGCCGGGCAGGCGCTTGGCCATCATGCTTTTGCCACTGCCTGGGGCGCCTATCATCAGCATATTGTGTCCGCCAGCGGCTGCTACCTCGAGCGCTCGCTTGACTGTCTCCTGACCTTTGACCTCGCTGAAGTCGAAGAGTGTGCGCTCCTGTTGCTCTGCGAATAGCTTGGCTATAGAGACGCTACTCGGCTCTAGGACGGGCTGTCCCTCGAGCAGGGCTATTACCTCGCCCAGTCGCTGTGCGCCATAGACGAGTAGACCCTCTACGACAGCCGCCTCGGCTGCATTCTCTTGGGGTAAGATGAGCGCCTTGTAGCCACGGGCCTTAGCCTCTATGGCGATGGGTAGAGCGCCCTTGATGGGACGCAGACTGCCGTCGAGCATCAGCTCGCCCACCATCATATATTGCTCTAGCTCGGGTGCTGTTATCTGTTCGTCTGCCGCTAGCATAGCCACGGCTATGGGGAGGTCGTAGGCAGAGCCTTCTTTGCGTATGTCAGCGGGGCTTAGGTTGATGATGATATGCTTCATCGGGTACTTATATCCGCTGTTCATAAGGGCTGTAGCCACGCGGTCTTGACTCTCCTTGATGGCGGTATCGGGGAGCCCTACTAGGTGAAAGTACGAGCCTGGTACGCAGTTCACCTCCACGGCAACGGGACGTGCGTGGATGCTCTGTAGGGCGGCTGAATAGGTGCGACTAAGCATAAGTCAATGATATTAGATAGATTGTTTGATTCTTGATTATGCTCAAAGTTATTCATTTTCGCTTAGATTGCCAAGGTGGCGCTTCTCGCTAAAGACTGCGCTTATGAGCCATGGAGACCGTTTATGCTTTATCTACGTAGCTATGCATGGGGGCGTAGATGAATAGGGTATTAGTCCCCAGAGTCCGTGCAATGCTCTCGACAAGGCTCTGTCCGCTTGTATTGTAGCTTATGGGGCGTTCACCTGCTAGTGAACGGCTGTACACTCGTGGGTGTACGCTCGTTCAGTAGAATATGTAGTATATTTGTGATATGATGACAAAAGAAATTTATCTAGCAGGCGGTTGCTTCTGGGGGACTGAGCACTTTATGAAGCAGTTACGGGGTGTCGTAGATACCACTGTAGGCTATGCCAACGGACTCCACGATAAGGCCCCGACCTACCAAGAGGTATGTACAGGGGCAACCGGCTATGCCGAGACCGTACGTGTGGTCTACGACCCCGAAGTCTTAGAGCTTGCGCTAATCCTAAGGCTTTACTTCCGTACCATCGACCCGACGAGCCTGAATAAGCAGGGGGGCGATATAGGTACGCAGTATCGCACAGGCATATATTATACGGATGAAGCAGACCGCAACCTTGCCGAGACCGCCCTACAGGAGCTGGCAAAGCTCTATACGGCTGAGCTATGCGTCGAGTGCGAGCCCCTGCGCAACTTCTACCCTGCAGAGGACTATCATCAGGATTACCTAGACGTACATCCAGGAGGCTATTGCCATATCGGTCAGGACCTATTTATCCTCGCTCGTGAGGCTAATCGCTAGGGCTAGGATATAGCTAAAGGGAGAATAAAGGAGATTAAGTTATGACAAAACTAAGCGTAAACGTAAACAAGATAGCTACGCTCCGTAATGCGCGGGGCGGCAATACCCCTAATGTGCTGGAGCTCTCTCTACTCATCGAAGGGTGGGGAGCCGATGGCATTACCGTACATCCACGCCCAGACGAGCGCCATATCCGCTATCAGGATGTGCGCGACCTGAAGCCTAGACTGAGGACAGAGTTTAATATAGAGGGGAACCCCATACCTGAGTTTATGGCCCTCATCGAGGAGATACGCCCTGCACAGGCGACACTCGTGCCGGACGGCCCTACGCAACTGACCAGCGACTCGGGCTGGGATGTAGCTGCGCATGCCGACTTCCTGCGCTCGACCATCGAGCAGCTACATGCCTGGGGCGTACGTGCCTCCATCTTCGTCGGTACCGAGCTCGATAATATCCGCCTAGCCAAGGAGGTCGGGGCAGACCGCATCGAGTTATACACCGAGCCTTATGCCAGTGCTTATGCCGCGGACAGGGCAGCTGCCGTGGCGCCTTTCGTACGTGCGGCAGAGCTGGCGCACGAGCTCGGTCTGGGCATCAACGCAGGGCACGACCTTAGCCTAGAGAACATCGCCTATCTGCACGAGTGTATCCCTTATCTAGATGAGGTCTCGATAGGTCATGCCTTGATAAGCGAAGCTCTGATACTCGGTCTGCCCGAGACCATCCGTAGGTATCAGCTAGGGCTAGGGAATATCAGCGAGTAACAAGCTATAAAGGAACAGAGATTATGGAGCTAGGAACGAAAGTGCCCGACTTACTAGGGCTCGACCAAGCGGGTAGGGAGGTGCTACGCTCGGACTATGCTGGGCAGTGGATAGCACTCTACTTCTACCCCAAGGACAATACTGCGGGCTGTACCAAGCAGGCCTGTAACCTCCGTGATAACTATGCCCTGCTACAGCAGCGTGGCGTGGCGATAGTGGGTGTTAGCCGTGATAGTGCTGCTAGCCATCAGCGTTTTATCGAGAAGCAACAGCTGCCCTTTAGGCTCATCGTGGACAGCGACAATGTGTTGGGCGAAGCCTTCGGTACCTGGGTCGAGAAGACGCTCTACGGGCGTCGTTATATGGGGACCGAGCGTACGACCTTCCTGATCAGTCCCGAGGGTGAGGTTCGCCATATCTTACGTGGGCGAGCCGTCAAGACTGGGGAGCATGCCGAGCAGATATTGGCTCTATTATCATAATAGCGTATAGTCTCAGGGCGGGGAGTCCTGCCTCGGCGTATAAAAGACAACGGCTGTGTACCTCTGGTGGGGTACACAGCCGTTTGCTTTTGCCTTACTAGGGCTAGTTCGTTCGTACGAATTGCTCTAACTCTGCGGTGCTGGGGTTCACGAGTAGGACCGTACCCTCTGCATCGATGAGGATACTGCGGATACCGCCTCTCTGACCATACTGCTCTGCCAGGGCATCGCGCCACTGGGCATCGGCTAGTACTTGTCCGTGTACATCAACACCATCGAGCGCAAGCGTCTGTCTATAGACCTCCGCATCGACATCTAGAGAGATACCTTGGTAGACAATCGTCTCGGAGCCAGTCAAGCTCTGGGCGTACGCCACATTGCTGGCACGGCTCTCGGCATCATAGGCAGCCCAGAAGTGTAGGAGCTTGTAACTCTTGCCACTCGTTAGGCCATCTGTGTCCCTAGTGCTGCGCTCGTTCGTTATCTTCATCGTGGGCAAGGTATTACCTGGGGCAATGGCTGCCGCAGCCTCGGGCTGTTCGGCTGTTGTCCATGAGTATGCCAGGAGGATACCAGCTCCTAGACCTAGCGCTACCAACTCACGACGAACACTACGTAACGTCATAAAATTCAATTTAAGTCCGACTAACCTCTGTCTAAATCATAGACCTTATGCAGGTGTATCACCGAGAGAGGTGCCCGTGTCTCGGGCTGGCTATAGGCCATCGACCGCTTGTCTAGTGCCTAAAGCGAGGGCAAAGATACGAATAATGAGTGGCTTAGCGAAATCTCGAACGATAGGCGCTGTATATAGAGCCTGCTGGCGCTCGTGCTATCAGGCCTTAGGAGGCCCCGAGAGCGGGAAAATTTTGCGTAGCTATTGCAGATTAAAAGAAAAGTATTACCTTTGCAAGTGAAAAAATAATCGAGGGCCTATAGCTCAGCTGGTTTAGAGCACCTGCCTTACAAGCAGGGGGTCATAGG
>CAMBHQ010000085.1 GCA_945867245.1 uncultured Porphyromonas sp. | reverse complement strand
GAACTCGCTCGTGCGGAAGGAGCCTCGATAGGCCGTAGTACCATCTACCTTCTTGACCGTATAGTAGTCTAGGGGATTGCCCTGCCTATCCGTAGACTGCTCGTAGTAGAGCGTCTTGCGCAGGTCGTCAGCGCTATAGCTATTGTAGAAGGCCGTAGTGGCACGCACGGCACGCCCCGTACTGCTATTGAGGATAAGTTCGAAAGCGTTGATAGCCTCTACCGAAGTGTAATGGTTGGGGAGCTCTGTAGCGCCTGCCGTGAGGTCTAGTAGGTCGCTTTTCTGCGCCAGCACAGCCTCAGAGGCCTCTAGGCTCTTGGCCCAATTGCCTTGGTATAGGTAGACACGGGCAGCTAGGGCATCGACCGACAGCTTGCCGAAGCGGTACTTGTAGGCATCCTCCCACGTAGCCACGTTGATAAGTCCTCGGGCAGCCTCGATGTCCTCTATTATAGCCTGATAGACGGCCTCTACGCTAGCACGCTGAGGCAAGCCCTCTAGGTCGAGGTCCTTTTTGATCGGTACAGAGAGACTCTGTGGAGCGCCAGCCTTGGTGTAGGGCTGTCCGTAGAGGTTCACGAGGTTGAAGTGCAGGAAGGCACGCATCAGATAGGCCTCGCCCACCAACTGGTTTACCTCCTCGGTCGTGCCACCACTAATACTCCCAGCATTGGCGATGATAGCGTTGGCGTAGAATATCGAGCTGTAGTACTCGGCCCAGCCCCACGACTGCGTACCAGAGCTAGCAGCGTTGTCGTTCCACACCTGGATATCGTTGAAGCTATTGAGGTCGTACTCATCCTGACGCACGAGCGCCACATCGGTACGAAACTCTGTCATACCCTTATCTAGGAAGCCATTGGCATAGGCCTTGGTGAGCATAGCACGGTACTCGCTGAGCGAGCCTGGTATCACCTTGCCCACAGGCTGAATATCGAGGAACTTGCTACAGGAGCTAAGGCTGGCCGTGGCAAGCGCTAGGGCTATGATATACTTTTTCATCTTTGTCGTCGTGTTATAGATTTACGTTCAGGTGGAAGGTAAAGGTACGTGGCATAGGCGTAGCGTACAGATTGCCCATAGACTCAGGGTCTAGATAATTGCGGTAGCTAGAGCCGAAGACCCACAGGTTGCGCCCCTCTAGAGCGAGGGTAGCACCACGCAAGCCAATACTACGCAGGAAGCCCTCGGGCAGACGATAGGCCAGACGTAGGTTCTGTAGACGGAAGTAGTTGAGCGGACTCACCCACATATCGAGGTTGCGATAGATGTCGGGGCGCGAGTTGGCTAGGAAGTCGTAGTCTGCGCCCGCAGTAGTGGGCGTTAGCAGAGCCGGCAGTGTGCTGGTAGTCTGCTCGCTCGTCCAGCGCTGTAGGATGTCTTGGTTGGTATTCTTGCCGAGATTAACAGCCGTAATATCGTAGGTAGGGGCCGTACGCACATAGCCACCGAGGTAGTAGGCGATGTTGAGGTTAAACTCCCAGTTGCGGTACGTAAAGGTGTTATTGATACCACCGGTGAAGGGGGCATCACTCGAGCCCATATACTTGTAGAATCCTCGCTCCTCCTCTGTCGTTACCCCCGAGGCATAAGAGCCGATACCCCACTCGTCTACGAGCTTGTACTTCTGCTCTATGGTGCTAGAGGTCCCATCGGCATTAGCGATAAGGATACGCCCATTAGCAGGGTCTACCCCTGCGGTAGGGAGCGCAAAGATAGCGCCTACAGGATAGCCCTCGAGGCTCGGTGTGGTCTGATTGTCGGGGGTCATCACACGCAGTACCTTGTTTTGGTTGTAGGCGAAGTTGAGGCTTGTGTACCACGAGAAGTTTTTGGTCGTAACGTTGCGCGTCTGTAGATTGACCTCGATACCTTGGTTGTCCATCTGAGCCCAGTTGATGGTCTGCGAGGAGAAGCCATTCTCCAGCGGTAATGAGCGCACCCCGATGAGGTCCGTACCCTTACGTAGGTAGTAGTCTATGCTGAGGTTGAGCGCTTGGTCAAAGGCTGCGAAGTCGAGCCCCAGATTGTACGAGGCCGTCTTCTCCCAGCGCAACTTGTCGTTGGGGGCAGAGGCTATGGTAATCACCTCTTCGCTACTACCTGGCAGCAGACTGGTGGTGCCGTAGAGCCCCACTAGGAAGGGCGAGGTATTCTTGTCGATATTCCCCTGTAGGCCGTACGACGCTCTTAGCGCTAGGTTGTCTAGCCACTTGGCAGAGCTTAGGAAGCGCTCATTAGAGAGACGCCATAGCCCGCTCAGCGAGTAGATAGGCAGATAGCGGTACCTCTCGTCTACCCCGAATAGGTCCGAGCCATCGATACGCACGCTAGCCCCTAGGGTGTAGCGGTCGTTGTAGGTATAGGAGCCGTTGGCAAAGAAAGACGTGAAGGCATTGCGTAGCAGACTCTCGCTGTGTAGAGGATAGCGTGTCGCATCGCTCTCGTTGCGGTAGATGATAGGCTTAGTCGTCAGCGTCTTAGGGTCGTAGCCATAGGCCGTAGAGTTGGCCACCTCGTAGCGGTTGCGTCGTAGCTCGGAGCCGAGCATCACCTGTAGGTTGTGGAGCTCTGCGAAGGTATTCTTGTACTCGAGCAGCCCCTTCCAGGTCGTCTGGCTCATCACACGGTTCTGGAGCTTATGGCGTGCGCCTAGAGGTATTAGGTAGAGCGTCTGGCGATTGCTCGTGTAGGTACTGGCCTCGCGGATATCACGCATGGTATAGGTATCCTTGCCGACATACTCATCGAGCTTGAGTTGCTCCCACTGCAGACCCAACTGGCTAGAGAGCTTCCAGTGGTCATCGAAGCGATACTCGGCATCGAAGATGGTATTCAGAGCCGTGGTGATGGTCTTCTGCTCCGTATTGGCACGCTCCTCGTAGATATTGAAGCCACGCTTCGTGTCAGGCTCGCTACCGCTGCCGAGGTCGTAATTATAGATGTAGTTACCCTGCTCATCGAAGGGACGTGTATAGGGATTGACCGAGCGTGAGTAGTAGACAGGATTAACGTTGCCGTACTTATCGCTCACGTCGGATACGTTGCTACGACGGCTCACGAAGACAGAGGCTCCAGCCTTGAAGCGCTTGCTGAACTGATACATCAGCTTCGTCGTCAGGTTGAAGCGCTCCATACCCACGCCCGTTACGTTACCCTGCTCGTTGGTATAGCCCAGCGAGGTGTAGTAGGTAGCTCTATCGTTACCGCCCGAGGCGCTAACATTGTGCTCCTGTGTAAAGGCGTTACGGAAGAGCATATCATTCCAGTCCGTATTGATGCTACGCAGGGCATTAATCTCATTAAGGGCCTCGGCCGTAAGGGCATCCTTGCCACTCTGGCGGTAGGCATCTAGGAGGCTATGGCGCGTCAGTATCTCGGCCACCCCACCCTTGGAGGGATAGAGTGGGCTACCCCACGCGTCCTGTGTGGGGAGTAGCGCTAGCTCGAGGTCTACCTTGTCGCTAGCGTTCAGGAGGTTCAGCCGTCCGATGCTGTACTTAGGCGAATAGCTTAGGCGCGAGGAGTAGTTGATACTGGTCTTACCGCTGCGCCCCTTCTTCGTCGTAATAACGATTACCCCATTGGCAGCGCGCGCGCCGTAGATAGCGGTAGCAGCGGCGTCCTTGAGGATAGTAATGTTGTCTATATCGGCAGGGCTAATACCTGCTATCGAAGACTGCCCGATGTTGGTAATATCGTTGTCGTTACTGCTATCCATCTTGGGTATGTCTGTACCCTCTAGAGGTATGCCGTCTAGCACCCAGAGGGGGTCTTGGGTGCCGTTGAGCGAGGCTGTGCCTCGGATACGGATACGGGCAGGCGCCCCTGGTGTCCCCGTAGCGTTTACCACGGATACCCCAGCAATCTGACCAGCTAGAGCCTGGTCTACGCTCTTGACACCGCCGAGGACAGCATCGGAGAGCTCTACCTTGGTGATGGCTGCCGTTAGCCTACGGCGCTCAGTGGTCTGATAACCTGTTACCACTACTTCGTTGAGCTTATTGTCGCTCTGTAGCTGTACCTCGTAGCTGCTCACGCCCGCCTTAATGGCTATCTCTTGCTCGCGCATCCCTACATAGCTTACACGGATTACGCGCACGCCCTCGGGGATAGTTAGGTTATACGCACCGTTAATATCGGTAGTCGTGCCGAGGCTCTTGACCGAGGCGCCACTACGCTTTAGCTCGGTGGGGTGTACATAGACCGTAGCCCCTACGATAGGGCTACCATCGTCAGCATCGCGCACGATGCCCTTGATGAGCCGATCGGCATGCAGGGCCTGCGCTGTGCTGACCAGCGTTACCAGCGAGAGGGCACCTAGGTAAGTCATTCTTTTCATAGTCATTATATCTTATTGTTCGTTCCTTAGTTGTGCTCTATCTATCGTAAGCCTAGAGCCGTATTGATACGTAGTATTAGGTCCTCGTAGTGGTAGCGATTGGCACGGCTAACGCGCAGTACCCCGCTCGTACGGCTCTGGGCTAGTTGACGTATGCGCAGCAGTACCCCACGCTTGACAGAGATGGCATCGCTGATACGCTCTAGCTGCTTGCCGTAGAGATTGATTGTACGGGGGCTACCATCTAACTGGTGGTCGTGCATCAGGCAGGTATGCTCACGAGCGCTAAGGGCTATCGGTAGACTGCCATCGGCTATGCGCTTATTAATCTTGACAGACTCGTCCTCGGCGGCAGCTGTTAGGAGGGCATCGACCATATTCTTCTGCAACGAACGCTGACGAGCATCGGGCTCTCGCACCTGGTCGAAGATATGCTCGTAGAGCGCATCGGTCAGCTCTACGGCTGTGTAGGCTTTTTTGCCATTGCGCGCCTCATTGTCCATCATACGCATCAGACGATGATTGCCTAGTATATCCCACAGGAGGTAAGCCTGCGTATTCTGTAGTATCTGTGCGGGGGAGTTCTCCTGAATGCCATTGGGGGTCTTGCGCAGTAGATAGGTGTACTTGCCGACCTCTGCCCCGAAGAGCCACTCCGGATAGCTGAATATCTCTCGGCACAGGAAGTCCACAGCCCGTGCCTGATCTAGATAAAGAGGCTCTCTCCTGCCCGTCTCATCCCTCCCTTGTGCCAACCAT
>CAMBHQ010000084.1 GCA_945867245.1 uncultured Porphyromonas sp. | reverse complement strand
AGACCAGCGTGCTTGCCTAGCTCGCGTAGCATCCAGCCCGAGGCCTTGTGTATGAGGTCGTGCTTGTGCCCTATGAGTTCCTCCACGAGGATAAAGGTATCCTGATAGATGCCCCTGCGTATCAGCCCCAGAGTGCCTACGATAGCGATGCGCTGTATCCACATATTAGGACTCTGGGCCAGTCGTTTCAGCGCCTCGCTACGCTCGAAGGCGTTGCGCTCGGCCCAATACATACCGATGACTTGGGGGGCCGAGCAGTCTACGAGGTCCCAGTTATTGCAACGCTCGGCATGCTCCAGATAGAGCTGATATATTTGCTCTTGGCTCTGAGGACAGTCTACCTGCTCGGCCCACTGAGCGATGGCATGGTAGCCGAGCAATCGGGCCTCGTGGTAGGGGCTAGCCCATAGGTCTATAAGGGTCTGACGGCTCAGCTGTCGGGTCTTGTAGCCCGTAGGGCCGTTGGGGTTGAGACGTAGGCTACGCACTACAGGGACACGTACTCCGAGGAAGATGTCTCCGGCTCCATACGCACCCTCGTTGGTTTTGAAGTAGCGTTTTGCCTGCTCTGCAGCCTTATCGCTCCCTAGTAGACGTAATTGCTCTATGTAGCTCTCGGCCTCGCTGTGCGTGTCTAGGAGCTGTGCTAGGCGGCCGGGGCGCTCGCTAAGGCGCTGTACATAACTACAGACAGGCTCTATGAGTAAGCCTCGGGCATCGCACCAGTCGACGAGTGCAGCCACGAGCTTGGCCGCTAAGCCCTGCCCTTGATACTCGGGCTGTACCACGGTGTGGGTGGCGTAGGCTAGTCGGCGGTCTGCGAGGTCGAAGGTCAGATAGCCCGCCTCCGCCTTGCCCTCCATTAGGCTAATACGCCCCTCTTTGCCTTTGCATTGGATAGTCAGTTCCATAATGTCCTCCGTTTAGAGTATGCCTTCCTGTTTGCCCCAGGCGATGGTTTCCTCTAGTCCCGAGCGTAGCGTGTAGCGAGGGCGCCAGCCTAGCTCGAATAGGGGAGCAACATCACAGCGCCACGAGCGTTGGGCTAGGATGGGATATTTGTCGGGATTGAGCGGAGTGCTGTTGCCGCTAAGACGCGCGTAGATACCGCCTATCTGACAGACTATCCACAGGAGCCATAGGGGTGCACGTAGGTTGATACGGCGCTTGGGCTGTAGTAGCTCGCGGGCAATAGCTCCGAACTCGTGGTCGGGATATACCTCGCCATCGCTTAGGAGGTAGCTATTGTCCACAGCACGCCCATCGTGTAGGAGGAAGATGATGGCACGGGCCACGTCCTCGCCGTGTATGTAGGTCAGCTCTTGGCTCGTCGTGCCAGACATGAGGTTGATGCCGTCTTTGATAGCCTTGAGCGATAGTAAGAAGTCGCGTTCGCCAGAGCCGTAGACACCGGTAGGGAGGACGATAGTGTAGTCTAGACCACTAGAGCGTACGTACTGCTCGGCCTTGAGCTTGCTGCGCCCGTATTGGCTCGTAGGCTTCTGCTCGTCTGTAATACGTATGATGCCATCACGGCTACCTAGCTGGCTGTAGCTGCTGAGGCTGCTGACGAGGAGGAAGCGTGTAGGCTCGACGCCAGCACGCAGGAGGGCAGAGCATAGGCGACGTGTATTCTCGGCATTAGCCTCGTAGAAGTCCTGTGGGTTGGGCGTCTTGGTGAGGCCGGCATTGTGGACTACGTAGTGCCAGGCGGGGAAGCCGTCTTGTCGGCGTACAGCACTTAGTGCCGCAATCATCTGCTCCTCGCTAGCGTAGTCTAGCTGGATAGAGTGGACGCCCTCGGGTTGTCTGGTAGCTTTGGTGCTGGGGCGTAGGGCCACAGTAACCTCCATACCTGCCTCTAGGGCAATACGCACCAGGTGCGAGCCGATAAATCCGCTCGCACCTGTTATCAGTATTCGTTTAGTATCTGTCATGGGGTAATCTCCTATTAGATTAGGAGTGTGTCTATCAGCGGAGGGGGTCTATTGCTTACGTCCGAAGATAGAGAAGTGTACGTAGCGCTTGGGGTTCTCCTTGAGGTCTTTCATTAGCGCTTCGGCACTGCCAGCTAGGCTGTCGAGCTTGTTGTAGAGGCTCGGGTCGTTGAGGAGCTTGCCTGCGGTGCCCTCTTGGCTCTTGAGCTGGGCGCTCATATGGCGGAGGTTCTCCGTAGTACTATTCAGATTGGCCACGAGTGAGTCTAGGGGCAGGCGCTCGGCCTTCTGACCGACAGCCACGAGGCTCTTGCTGAGCGTATTCATATTCCCCATCACCTCGGGCATTGGGCGCATAGTCTCGTTGAGCTTGCTCATCGCTCGGGTCATCTCGGCCGATGAGTGGTTGAGGTTACGGAGCATACTGTCGATGGCTGGGTTGTTGGCTATGGCGTTGAGTCGCTGTAGCGTGGCAGTCAGCTCGGGGAGTATATCCATAACGGAGGGTAGTACCTTATCCGTCAGGGTAACCATAATGTCTTCGCCCTGAGCGACGGTTATAGAGTCGCCACTGCTGAGGTAGCTGCTCTCGGGCTGCTGGGGTGCTACGATGATGAGCTCGGCACCGCTGAGTACGTTAGTCTTCACACGTATAGTGCTGCCCTTGGGAATCTTTACCTCGGGGTCTAGCCCAATAACGAGGTCTGCACCATAGCCACGCTGAGGGTCGTAGCCAAAACTAATCTTTTGCACAGAGCCGACCTTGTAGCCACTAATCATCACGGGCGTTGCTATGGCAGTGCCGTTCAGGTCTTTGAGGCGTACACGATAGCTGTTCTCGGGCTCGAAGATATTGATACCCTTGAGGAAGTTGAGCCCTAGGTAGCCTAGGACAAAGGCTACTAGAGCGATAGCTCCGATCTTAACTTCGTTTCTTATTTTCATCTGATAAGTATATAATCGACGTTGTACCTAGTACTAACGCTTGAATAGGCGTGATAGTTCACCCAGCACTAATACAAGGCTGGTAGAGCCAAGTAATACGAGCCAGCTAGAGAGGTCTAGCGGCTGTACACGGAACATCGTACCACCGAAGGTCGTGATAAGCACCTGACCTACCAAAATCACAAAGGCAATGAGTAGGAAGTTACGGCAAGCGGCGAGGCCCGAGAAGGCAGAGCCCTGACCGCGGTAGGCCTTGGCGTTGAACATATTCCAGAACTGCAGGAAGACGAAGAAGCTAAAGAGTATAGTCATCTCGTAGCCACTGAGCCCACTAGTGCCACCCCCGAAGTCGAGAGCAGAGCTTATGAGCGTGGCGAAGTCGAAGTCTAGTATGTGGGCGAGGTCGTTGTGATTGAAGTACTGCACTAAGCCGAAGAGCAGGGCTACGAAGACAAGCCCCGTAACGACAATACGTGTACCCATCTCTGGAGAGATGATGTTGTCGCTTTGCTTGCGTGGGCGCTCTGTCATCACACGTTCGCTTGGGGGCAGTGAGGCCAGTGCCAGTGCCGCGAAGGTGTCCATAATGATGTTTACCCACAGCATCTGCGTTACCGTCAGTGGGCTCTCGGTGCCGAGGAAGGCTCCTACGAGGACGATGAGACAGGCCGCGACGTTGATAGTCATCTGGAAGAGGATGAAGCGCTGTATATTGAGGTACAACGAGCGCCCCCATATCACGGCCTGTGTGATGCTACTGAACGAGCCATCGAGGATTGTAATGTCGCTGGCTTCCTTGGCTACGGCAGTACCATCGCCCATCGATAGACCCACCTGCGCACGGCTTAGGGCCGGAGCGTCATTGGTGCCGTCGCCTGTTACAGCCACGACCTCACCAGCCTCCTGTAGTAGGCGCACGAGTCGCTCCTTGTCCATAGGGCGGGCACGGCTCATGATGCGTAGGTCTGCGACACGTGGACGCAACTCCTCATCGCTGAGGGCGGCAAACTCTACGCCAGTGATTAGGTTACGCTCGTCGCTACAGCTCTCATCCCAGAGGCCAATCTGTCGGCCTATCTCCTTGGCTGTGCCTGGGGTGTCGCCCGTAACAATCTTGACCTGTATGCCAGCCTGCATACAGCGTGCTATAGCCTCGGGGACGTCGCTACGGATGGGGTCACTGATGCCTACTATCCCCATGAAGCTAAGCCCTCCGATGCTCAGACGGCCATTCTCCCATGCAGGTTCGTAGCTGTCTAGGTAGGTATAGGCGAAGCCAATAGTACGGTAGGCCTTATTCTGATAGGCTAGGAGCTGTTGCTTGTAAGCCTCTAGACCTTCGGGGGCTAGTGTGCAGAGGCCCATCACAATCTCGGGTGCTCCCTTGACACAGAGTAGGGGGCGCCCCTCGTGCTCTATGATGGTGGCCATATACTTGCGCTCGGTCGAGAAGGTGAGCTGCTGGCGGACAGGGTAGCGCTGTCTAAGCTCTTGATAGTCTATCCCTGACTGATGTAGCCATAGGAGCAAAGCACCCTCTGTAGGATTGCCTAGTGCGCTGGGCTTCTGTCCGTTGCTTAGGTCGAGGTGTGCTGTAGAGTTTACCGCCATAGATAGGCGTAGTAGTTCGCTGGTAGCGTACTCGGGAGCGAAGGAGGTGTCGGCTATACTCATGCGGTTCTGCGTGAGTGTGCCGGTCTTGTCCGTACAGATAACGGTGGCTGCTCCCATAGTCTCGCAGGCGTGCATCTTGCGCACTAGGTTGTTGGTCTTCATCATGCTGCGCATGCTTGCGGCTAGGCTTAGCGTAACGCTCATCGGGAGGCCCTCAGGGACGGCCACTACGATGATAGTAACGGCCACCATAATCTTGCCGAGGAAGAACTCCAGAGCGTGAGCTAGGTCGAAGTCAGCGAAGCGCCCCTCGCTAGCATAGACGACTGCCGAGCCGACAAGCACGAGTGCTGCTATGCCGTAGGCGACCCAGGTAATGAGGTGAACGAGCCCTTTGAGCTGTCTATTGAGCGGTGTCTCTATACCGGCATCTATCTGAGCACCTTCGAAGACCTGCCCGTACTCCGTAGCATCGCCGACTTTTTCTACACGATAGAGGCAGTGCCCGTCTAATATAGTGGTGCCACGGCAGATATAGTTGCTAGGATAGGTAGCCTCCTCGTCGAAGTCCTCCTCGCGAGTCGTCTTCATCATCATCGGCTCGCCTGTGAGACTACTCTCGTCTACCGACAGGGCTACGCACTCTAGGAGC
>CAMBHQ010000083.1 GCA_945867245.1 uncultured Porphyromonas sp. | reverse complement strand
AGTAGGTAGCTGCCAGTTTTGCGAGAGCCTCTTGGTCTAAGGACCGAGAGGCTCTCTTGCGTTTTTAGTGATCAGTGGCTAGTGGTCGGTATGCAGTGGGCAGTGGCTAGTGTCGTGGGGGCAGTGGTCGGTATGCAGTGGCCTGAGGGCGGTGGCCTGAGGTCGGTGGGAGTGGGCAGTGGGCGGTGAGAGCTCTGTCATGCAATCGCCTCGTGGGCCTTACGCAGATTTTACGTACCTTTATGCTATATTTGGGGACTATTGTAGTCCCTTGCGCTGCCCCCTATAGCCTAGGCTGTGGCAGGCACGACGAATAAACATGAGCAAAAAGACAATAGTATGACGATTAAGCACTTCCTCTGTATGGCAGCAGCAGCCTCTACGATAGGGAGCTCGGCGCTGGCCCAAGAAAGCAAAGGTATGAAGCCCGAGACGCTCCTGACGATGGCACGCCTAGGCGATGCCGCACTCTCGCCCGATGGCAAGAGCGTAGTCTATGCCCTTAGCTTCCCCGACCTCAAGGAGAACAAGAGCCGCAGTGAACTATTCACTGTCGGTATGGACGGCAAAAACAAGCGTCAAATCACGACGACCGCCCACAACGAATATAGCCCTGTGTGGATCGCTCAGGGGGCGCGCATCGCCTATATGAGCACCGAGAGCGGTAGCATGCAGGTCTGGACGATGGCACCCGATGGCAGCGATCGCCGTCAGGTTACCGACATCGAGGGCGGTATCGAAGGTTTCCGCTATTCGCCCGATGGTAGCCAGCTGTTATACGTACAGCAGATTAAGTATGGTCAGAGTACGCAGGACCGATATCCCGACCTAGATAAGGCTACGGGCCGTGTTATTGATGACCTAATGTACAAACATTGGGATGAGTGGGTAGAGACGATCCCTCATATCTTCGTGGCTAGCCTAGGGGAGGGCCTTATCAAGGGGGGCAAGGACCTACTAGAGGGCGAGCCCTACGAAGCGCCTATGAAGCCCCATGCCGGCATCGAAGACATTGCCTGGAGTCCCGATGGCAAGTATATAGCCTACGCCAGCCGCAAGAAGACCGGCAAAGCCTATACCCTCTCTACCAACAGCGATATATACCTATATAATATAGCCGAGGGCACTACACGCAACCTCACCGAGGGGATGATGGGCTACGACCAGCACCCTGTCTTCTCGCCCGATGGCAAGCAGATAGCCTGGACGAGCATGGAGCGTGATGGCTACGAGGCTGACCTCAAGCGCCTATTCGTGCAGGACCTCGCTACAGGACAGCGCAGGCACCTCAACCCCGAGTTTGAGTACGACATCGAGCAGATGCAGTGGGCCGCCAATGGCAAGAGCATCTACTTCCTCTCCTGCGTCAAGGCCGAGACCAACCTCTTCGAGCTTACGCTCAAGACCCGCAAGATACGTCAGATTACCACAGGTCAGCACAACTATACCTCTCTACAGGTAGAGAATGGCCAGTTACTAGCAGGACGTCAGTCGATGCTTGCCCCCACAGACCTCTATAACGTCAACCTCAAGAGTGGCACAGCCCTAGCCATCACGGCAGAGAATGCCGCGGTGCTGGCCGCGCATCCTGCTCCACGTGTAGAGAAGCGCTGGATGCAGACGACCGATGGTGGGCAGATGCTCGTATGGGTGGTGTATCCTCCTACCTTCGACCCCACTAAGAAGTACCCCTCGCTCCTCTACTGTCAGGGTGGCCCACAGAGCACTATTAGCCAGTACTTCTCTTTCCGCTGGAATGCACGCCTGATGGCCGAGCAGGGCTATATCGTGATTATGCCCAATCGCCATGGCGTGCCAGGCTTTGGCAAGGCATGGAATGAGCAGATCAGTGGCGACTACTCTGGGCAAAACATCCGCGACTACCTAACGGCCGTAGATGAGATGAAAAAAGAGCCCTTCATAGACCACAAGGCTATCGGAGCCGTGGGGGCTAGTTATGGGGGCTACTCGGTGTACTACCTAGCAGGGCATCACGAGGGGCGCTTCTCGGCCTTTATCGCCCATGCAGGTATCTTCAACCTAGAGATGCAGTACCTAACCACCGAGGAGATGTGGTTTGCCAACTGGGATATGGGGGGCGCCCCCTGGGACAAGGAGAACAAGACGGCCCAGCGCACCTTTGCCAACTCGCCACACAAGTTCGTGGACAAGTGGGATACGCCTATCCTCGTTATTCATGGCGAGCGCGACTTCCGCATTATGGCCGAGCAGGGGCAGGCAGCCTTCAATGCTGCTCAGCTCCGTGGCATTCCTAGCCAGATGCTCATCTATCCCGATGAAAACCACTGGATACTCCGCCCTCAGAATGCGCTCCTGTGGCAGCGTACATTCTTCGGCTGGTTAGATAAGTACCTCAAAAAGTAAATCCTCCTACACGCACCAATACGCTAGCCGTATGAGCCAAGCTTATATAGTATCAGCACGCAAGTATAGGCCAGATACCTTCGCCTCTATCGTGGGGCAGGGGGCTATGTCTACGACCCTGAGGACGGCTGTCCTCGGGGGGCGTATGGCACACGCTTATCTATTCTGTGGTCCTCGTGGGGTGGGCAAGACGACGGCAGCCCGTGTGCTGGCCAAGACCATCAACTGTCTGCACCTTAGCCCCGAGGGCGAAGCCTGCAATACGTGCGAGAGTTGTGTCGCCTTCAACGAGCAGCGCTCCTTTAATATCTTCGAGCTCGATGCCGCTAGCAACAATAGCGTCGAGGATATCCGCTCGCTGACAGAGCAGGTGATGATTGCCCCTGTGCTGGGGCGTTATAAGGTGTATATCATCGACGAGGTGCACATGCTCAGCCAGGCCGCTTTCAATGCCTTCCTCAAGACGCTAGAGGAGCCGCCTAGCTACGCCATCTTCATCCTAGCCACTACCGAGAAGCATAAGATACTCCCCACTATCCTCTCACGTTGCCAGACCTACGACTTCAAGCGTATTACGGTGATGGACATAGCGCAGCACCTGCGCTATGTCGCCAATAGCGAGGGTATATCCGCCGAGGATAGCGCCCTAGGGCTTATTGCCGAGAAGGCTGATGGGGGTATGCGTGATGCGCTCTCTATGTTTGACCGTGTGGCTAGCTACGGGCAGGGGGCTATCACCTATCAGCAGGCTTTAGACTGCCTCAATATTCTCGACCATCGCTACTATATCCGCTTTGTGCAGAGCTTCGTCGTGGGCGATTATCGTGATATCCTACTGGCACTCGATGAGGTGCTGGGGCGTGGCTTCGATGGTCAGTTGGTGCTGGCGGGTTTGGCTAGCTTCGCTCGAGATCTCCTAGTGGTACAGCACAGTAGCACGATGCCACTACTAGAGAAACCCGAGAGCGTGCAGCAGCTCTATGCCGAGACGGCACGCTTGGTGTCGCCCAGCGCCCTGCATCAGATGATTCGGATGCTCGTAGGGGCGGATAGCCAGTACCGCACGGCTACTAATAAGCGACTGCTCATCGAGCTGACCTTCCTGAATATCCTCTCGGCTTTCCAGCCTAATGCCTTGGAGGGCTCGGCTGCTGCACCTACGCCCCAGATACCCCCACGCACGATTCCGACTACTGCCCCAGCGGGTGCTATGTCTCAGCAGATACAGCCTGCACCACAGCAAGCCTCAGCCCCGAGCGTCGGTGCCGAGCCGGCACAGTCTAGCCCTGTCGCCCAGCCCCCTCAGGCCTCGGTAGCTCCGCCTGTCGCCCCGCCCGAGGTCGCCCCCTCAGCGCCTAGGCCCGCAGTAGATACTCCTACACCTAAGCCCACGACAGCTGCCCCACCTAAGCCCGAGCGAGCGCCCGCTGTGCCACCCGCTGCCAATCAGGTAGAGGGTATGCAGACCCGCCAGCGCTTCCGCAATCGTCGGGGGGGGCAGACAGCGACGGCCGAGCTGCGTCCGGATCTGGGCGAGCTACACGAGAGCTATACTGAGACCGATGTGCAGACGGCTTGGATGCGCTATGTAGAGGAGCGATTAGGCTCGGAGCAGGTCTTCCTCAAGAATGTCCTCGGGAATGTCTTTCCCCAGCTAGAGGACGGCCATCGAGTGGCTCTGCCACTGTTGGATACGGTCTCTATCATCGAGCCGGTACAGAACCTCCTGGGCGATATACAGCACTACCTACAGGCAGCGGTGCACAATACCGATATAGAGCTATATATACGCCCTGTAGCTCCCGAGCAGGTGCATGTGCCTACGACCAATCGAGAGAAATATCAGGTGCTAGAGGAGCGTTATCCGGCTCTCGAGGGCTTTCGACAGCACCTTAATCTACGCATACTCTAGATGTCTATTCTACGTTACCTAGCCCCTGCCACTCTACTGGGGCTAATGATCACGGCTTGCTCTACGAGCAGTCTGCCCCCGCTCACGATAGCGAGTGGGCTACCAAGTGATAGCTTGGGCTATATTACCCTCCTCGGAGACTCGACTCTCAGCCAGCAGGATACGCTCGTATTCGGGGATAAGGAGAATACCTTGTACCCCGATACGAGTCTTTATAATAGGGCTTACATGATCTATCCTCAGCGGGATAGCATTGTCTACTATGCCTATCGGTCGGGTCAGTGGCAGGTCGCTAAGCCAGAGCGCCTCGCCGATACAATTGTCAAAAAACTCCCTCATCATTATATCCGTGATACCTCGGGCAAGTATCATGCGCCTAACGAGCTGAGCTCTGGACGGCGGGTGGCCTACTTGTTTGCTACGCCCCAGGGGGCTGTCCTACATCGTGATAGCCTCCGTGCCCTGCGCAGTCGCCACGGGGGCGATAGCCTGCGCCTAGTGTATCTCTATCTAAGCCCCAGCGATAGTACGGTGCGACGTCTGGTCAAGCGTGATAGCCTGCGCGGGACCTTTATCTCGGATAGCCTAGGCGAGGTGTCTCGCCTGCGTGCAGAGCTGGGCATAGCTCGTAGCGCGGCTCTGCATACCTTCGTGGTGGATAGCGTACAGCGCATCATCGAGCGCCGTTAGCTTACTAGCCTTATTCGATGATTAAACTTTTGTTACACTTGTTGGTCTAAAGAGAAAGAATATGTAAGTGCAGTGTCTTCTTACGAAGGGAGCTCTGTGAATAACTAACAACTTAATAAAGGAAAGCCATGAGAAAGCTCGCAAAAGCATTCGCTACCTTAATGGGCGTAGCT
>CAMBHQ010000082.1 GCA_945867245.1 uncultured Porphyromonas sp. | reverse complement strand
TTCGTCGGGGACTACCTTCTGGGAATACGTAGAGAAGTACGAAGACTCTGATATCTGGGACTTCCTGGCCGAGGTCTGGGATGTGATGCAGGCGGCTATCAAGGAGGGGCTAGAGACCGAGGGGGTATTGCCAGGCGGTCTAGGCCTCAGACGCAAAGCTGCCACTTACTACGTCAAGGCCAACGGCTACGGCTCGGCGAGCATCAAGAGTCGCGGACTCGTCTATGCCTACGCTCTGGCTGTCAGCGAGCATAATGCAGGCGGAGGACGTGTCGTTACGGCACCGACCTGCGGTAGCTGTGGCATTATTCCGGCGGTACTGTACCATCTGCAGACGAGCCGTGATTTCCCTACGACGCGCATCCTACGTGCACTAGCTACGGCTGGCCTATTCGGCAATGTGGTGCGCACCAACGCCTCTATATCGGGTGCCGAGGTCGGCTGTCAGGGCGAGGTCGGGGTGGCCTGTGCTATGGGAGCAGCCGCGGCTAGTCAGCTCTTCGGGGGCTCTAATATGCAGATAGAGTATTCGGCCGAGATGGGCCTAGAGCATCACCTCGGGCTCACCTGCGACCCCGTCTGCGGACTGGTGCAGATACCCTGCATAGAGCGTAATGCCTTCGCAGCAGCACGCGCTCTGGATGCCAACACCTACGGGACTTTCAGCGATGGCCTACACCGTGTGAGCTTCGACCAAGTGGTGGAGGTAATGCGTCGCACGGGCAAAGACTTACCAAGCCTATACCGCGAGACCTCTATGGGTGGGCTAGCGACAGAGTACGATGCCAGCAAGGCAACGTACTTTTAGTCCGTGTCTGAGCCTAGGACACTGAACTATTAGAGACCTAATTGGGTTGTAATTTTGGATTTTTTTAATATCGACTTGTAAATATGAAGAAACTCTTTACTCTCGTAGCCGTAGCTCTAGCTAGTCTAGCCACGCTACAGGCTCAGGACGAGGTGCCAGCAAGCAATTGGACGAAGAAGAATGTGAGTGGTATCAACCTCTCTCAGACCTCACTCAGCAACTGGGCTGCAGGGGGCGAAAACTCTGTATCGTGGAATATCTATCTCAACTCTATCGCTAACTACAAGAAGGACAAGTGGAGCTGGGATAATGGTCTCGTAGCCGACTTCGGTCAGACCTACACCTCTAGCAACAAGTGGCAGAAGAGCGTGGATAAGCTCAACCTCAATACGAAGGCGGGTTATGCCCTCTCTAAGCACTGGAATGCAGCCCTCCTATTGGACTTCCTAACGCAGTTTGATAAGGGCTACAAGAGCGCTGCCTCGCGTGCCGCTGGCGATAAGTACATCTCTAAATTCCTATCTCCTGGCTATGTAACGCTATCTTTCGGTGCTGACTACAAGCCAAACCAAAACTTCTCTCTACTCCTATCGCCTGTTACGGGTAAGCTCACGATTGTGGGGGATGACTATCTCTCTAGTATCGGTGCCTATGGTGTAACGCCAGGTAAGCACCTCCTAGCCGAGCTGGGTGCTAGTCTAGTGGCTAACTATAATACGAACCTCACGAAGGATATTAGCCTTGTCAGCAAGCTCACACTATTCACGGCCTATAACCACAACTTCGGCAACGTGGATGTGAACTGGGACCTGATGCTCAACTTCAAGGTAAACAAGTACATCACGGCTAACTTTACGACGAACCTCGTGTACGATGATGATATCAAGAGCGCCTCGGGCGGACCTAAGGTACAGCTCCGTCAGATGCTCGGTCTCGGTGCCGTGTACACGTTCTAAGGAGGACTGACGAGTCAAATATTATAAGGGCCTAGTGTACTGAGTGCACTAGGCCCTTATTGCGTTTGCAAACTTGCATAGGATGTTACAATTCCCCGAGAAGTGCTTATTATTTGTTTAACTCTTTTAGTATAAGAAGACGCTTGTTATGTCGGGAAAATGTATCTTTGTAGGGGATTATAAAACGAAGCATAATATATACGAGAATTCAATAACCGGATTTTTTATGAAGTTACAACTAACTGTCCTTGCTCTAGCAGGAGCAATGGCACTAAGTGCTAATGCACAGCAGAGTGCAGCTCGTACGACGCAGGTGTCTTACGAGAAGAGTACATCGCACAACTGGTTCATCACCTTCCAGGGTGGTGCCTCTGTTCTGACGAAGGGCGATAACGCTAAGGCTAAGTTTGGCGACCGCCTAACTTTCACCCCTAGCCTGGCTGTAGGTAAGTGGCACAGCCCTTACTATGCTACGCGTCTGAAGGCTGAGTTTGGCGAAGCTAAGAGCTTCTACAACTCTACCTCTCTGCTCAAGCACGAGAATTACTTCGTAGGTGCACACTACGACTTTATGCTCGACCTAGTGAGCTTCTTCTCACACTACGGCAAGAAGAATCTCATCAGCGTAGTACCCTTCGTAGGTGTTGGTTACGAGTACAAGTTCGACAGCTCGCTAGGCTACAAGAATGCGCACGCTGCTACGGCCAACGCAGGTCTACAGCTCGGCATCCGCCTGGGCGAACGTGTAGACTTCGTCCTAGAGGGTCAGTCTACGTGGAATGGCCTACAGATCCGCAACTCGTTCCCACGTGAGTACAGCGACAGACACCGCCTATCAGCTAGCGCTGGCCTCAACTTCCGTCTCGGGAAGGTGGGCTTTGCTCCTGTTACCCCCCTCGATGAGTCACTGGTAGCCAACCTCAATAGCCAGATCAATGCCCTACGTGCAGAGAACGCAGAGCTTGCTAAGCGCCCTGTAGACTGCCCAGAGGTAGTAGCAGCCCCCGCTGTAGCTACGGCTAGCCACTTCCTCGCTGATAAGAGCATCCTCTTCGCTCACGGTAAGAGCGCTGTGTCTAAGGACCAGCTCATCACTGTCTTCGATGCTAGTGAGTTCGTCAAGAAGCATGGTGGCGAGCTTGTAATCACTGGTTATACGCAGAAGTCAGAGAGTCGCTTCGCAGGTCTTGCAGAGAAGCGTGCTCAGGCTGTGGCTCGTATCCTGACAGAGGAATACGGAGTACCTAGCGAAAAGATTACCATCGAGTACAAGGACGCTAGCGAGGCTATCTTCGATGCCAAGAACACTGCGTGGAATCGTAGCGTTGTTATCCGTTCTAAGTAATCTGTTTGTATCCCAGGTATTAACACTAACGTAAGACTAAAGACAATGACAAAGAATATAATGTGCATGGCTCTAGCAGCCCTAATGGGGACTACAGCCCTCTCTGCACAGACCAACGATACCAAGCCTGCACACAAGACTGTATTTGCCAAGGACGGTGCTAACAGCCACTGGTTCGTAGAGCTTGGTAACTACGCTACTTTCCTACAGGGGGGTACTAATAACAATACAGCCTTTGGCGACCGCCTCAGCTACGTTAATCCTACTATCTCTGTAGGTCGCTGGCACCGCCCTTACTTCGCTACGCGTCTGAACCTCCAGGGGGGACGCTTCGAAGAGTATGTACACAATGGCAATAGTGCTGTAACGGGCAAGCATACTTACCTCAATGGTAGCCTAGACTTTATGTTCGACGTGGTGAACTACTTCGCCCCATACAAGGAGAACCGCTTCTTCCACGTTATTCCCTTCGTAGGTGTAGGTGCTAGCAACCTATTTAACTCTCAGTACGCCTGCGGTATGAAGAAGAACGGCCACCTCTCTGCCATGGCTCTAGCGGGTCTACAGCTCAAGTTCCGCCTGGCTAAGTGTGTCGACCTCAATCTAGAGGGTAAGGTCGCTGCTACAGACCACAAGCTCCCTAGCTATGCCGAAGGCTCAGAGATGCGTGGCGGCTACCTAGGCTCGCTAGGTGCTAGCCTAACCTTCCACCTAGGCAAGAAGGAGTTTACGCCAGTAGTGCAACAGGACGATGCGCTCATCAAGAGCCTAAATGACCAGCTCAACGCCCTACGTGCAGAGAATGCAGAGCTCTCTAAGCGCCCTGTAGACTGCCCAGAGGTAGAGGCTCCACAGGTAGCTGGTGTAGCTGTTGGTAACGTGGTTTACTTCCGCCTCAATAGCGCTGTAGTAGATGCTAATCAGATGATCAACATCCGCAACATCGCTGAGTACGCCAAGAACAACACAGAGACGATCACGCTTGTAGGCCACGCTGACCGTCAGACAGGTACGCCAGACTATAACTACAAGCTCTCTGAGCGTCGCGCTGAGGCTGTGAAGAAGATTCTCGTAGAGCGCTTCGGCATCTCTGCAGATCGCATCAAGACCAGCTGGGAAGGTGACCGCGTACAGCCTTACGCCGAGAACGTATGGAACCGCGTAGTAATTATGAACGCTGAGTAGTAGACGAAGCGCATACATAATACAATTACATTAGCGGGGGCTAGAGTTACGATAAACTCTAGCCCCCGCTCTCTGTAGTATAAGCCCAGCAGGACTGGCTACCCGACTGGACCTGCGCAACGGTCTCTCTTGGTCCTACTTTGAGGCTATTGTATAATAGGAGACCGTTGTACGATCTCATACTAGCTCGCCACTTGCCCGCCTACGATGTCGCCACTTGTCCGCCTATTAGGTCGCCGATCGTCCGCCTATTAGGTCGACGATCGTCCGCCTACTAGGTCGCCACTTGTCCGCCTATTAGGTCGCCACTTGTCCGCCTATTAGGTCGCCACTTGCCCGCCTAGTAGGTGAACAAGTGTCCACCTACTACTGTACTCAGACGCCCTTGGGCGAGCAATAACAGACCTCTCTAGAGGCTGTTTTTGCTTCGTAAGAGGGCGTTTAAGTCCGTCAAATACTAGCATCGTGCCCCTCGGAGTCTCTAAAAAGCATCTAAAAACATCCAAATTGATACTTTGGTTACTTTATGGAGCATTTTGTGCCTAATGGATATACAGAGCATTTATTTCGTAATAAAGTTTCGGCAGAGCATAGGGATAGGCGCAAGGTGAGAATACCACATGATAGCCTAAGACTATCAATTACGGACACACTTAATAGAACCATAGAATAGATAAGACTTATCCTAGTATGCCTTTATTAAATACATAGTATATTCGTGGGCCTAACATATTCATTAGTGCTATCACCGAGTAGAGCTACTGAGTATGATCATTAATGTTATAATTAAATCATTCAGTGTGTTGCTTATGGCAAAACATTTATCACCATCACAGACCTCTCGGTCTAGTGGGCTTAGGAAGACGCTCTGCG
>CAMBHQ010000081.1 GCA_945867245.1 uncultured Porphyromonas sp. | reverse complement strand
ACTACAGAACGTAAACAAAACAAACAATTATGTCAAGAATATCTTTTGACCAACTCCTCGATGCAGGTGCACACTTCGGGCACTTGACTCGTAAGTGGAACGCTGCTATGGCTCCTTATATCTTCATGGAGCAGAACGGTATCCACATCATAGACCTACACAAGACAGTTGCTAAGGTAGACGAAGCTGCTGAAATCGCTAAGCAGATGGCCAAGACTGGCAAGAAGATTCTCTTCGTTGCCACCAAGAAGCAGGTAAAGGAAGGCGTAGGTGAGCTCGCTAAGAGCGTGAATATGCCTTATGTTACTGAGCGCTGGCCAGGTGGTATGCTGACTAACTTCCCTACGATCCGTAAGGCGGTTAAGAAGATGACCCTCATCGATAAGATGACTAGCGATGGTACATTTGATAACCTATCTAAGCGCGAGAAGCTACAGATCACGCGTCAGCGTGCTAAGCTAGAGCTTACTCTTGGCTCTATTGCTGATATGAATCGCCTTCCCTCTGCCCTCTTTGTGGTAGACGTGATGAAGGAGCACATCGCAGTGGCTGAGGCTGTGCGCCTAGGTATCCCTGTATTCGCTATTGTAGACACCAATAGCGATCCTAGTGATGTAGACTACGTAATCCCTGCTAACGATGATAGCACTGCTGGTGTGAACCTCATCGTGTCGGCTATCTGCTCGGCTATCGCTGAGGGCCAGATGGAGCGTAAGGCTGAGGGCGGTAAGAACGAAGGCGAAGAAGGCGAAGAAGAGCCACGTCGCATCCGTCGTAACCGTCGTGAGCGTCGCGAAGAGAAGCAGGACGCAGAGTAATATAGAGCTCTGATTGTTTAACTCATTAAAAAGGAAACCATAATATAATGGCTGTTACAATACAAGACAT
Organism: uncultured Porphyromonas sp.; assembly: GCA_945867245.1. Taxonomy (GTDB): domain Bacteria; phylum Bacteroidota; class Bacteroidia; order Bacteroidales; family Porphyromonadaceae; genus Porphyromonas. The sequence goes on along the minus strand of CAMBHQ010000081.1, from coordinate 4,284 downwards.
CGCCAAGCTCCGTAAGCTAACGGGTGCTGGTATGATGGACGTTAAGAAGGCCCTAGAGGAAGCTAACGGCGACCAGGACAAGGCCATCGAGCTACTCCGTAAGCGTGGTCAGGCGCTCGCTGCTAAGCGTAGCGACCGTGATGCTGAGGAAGGTTGCGTACGTGCTGCTCACTCAGGAGACTTTGCTGTGGTAGTAGGTATCAAGTGCGAAACAGACTTCGTTGCTAAGGGTGCCGAGTTCGTAGAGCTTACGGACGCTGTACTCGCTATTGCCCTCGAGAAGCGTGGCGCTAGCAAGGAGGAGATCCTAGCGGCTCCTATGGCTGATGGTCGCTCTGTACAGGAGCACATCACCGAGCGTAGTGGTGTATCTGGCGAGAAGATGGAGCTAGGTATCTACGAGTTCGTTAAGGGTGCTGCTACTTGGGCTTATATCCACCCAGGTAACCTCATCGCTACTATCGTAGCTTTCAACGAAGCTATCGAAGACCAGATGGCCAAGAACGTAGCCATGCAGATCGCAGCTATGAATCCTGTTGCCGTTACGGAAGCAGAAGTGCCAGAGGAAATCAAGGAGCGTGAGCTTAACCTCGCTCGCGAAAAGGCTCGTGAGGCTGGTAAGCCGGAGAACCTCATCGAGAACATCGCTCAGGGTGCGCTCAAGAAGTACTACAAGGACTTCACACTCCTCGATCAGCTCTTCTTCATCGACAACAAGCTATCTGTAGGTCAGTATCTACAGACTGCTAGCAAGACGCTGACGGCTACGGCTTTCTACCGTGCTTCACTAGTAGCAGAATAATTTAGTAGAATCTCTAAACAAAGTATCAAGCAATATGAAGCAAGGTATTCATCCAGAGAACTATCGTCCTGTAGTGTTTAAGGATATGTCTAACGACGATATCTTCATCACTCGCTCGACGATGCCAGCAAAGGAAACTATCGAGATTGACGGTGTAGAGTATCCTCTCATCAAGGTTGAAATCTCTAGCACTTCGCACCCCTTCTTCACGGGGAAGGCGAAGCTGGTGGACACGGCTGGTCGCGTAGACAAGTTCATGAGCCGTTACGGCAACCGCAAGAAGTAGTATCCCTTACTACTCATATCCCAAACAAGGCAAGCTCCCAGGGGGGGCTTGCCTTGTTGCTTTTGTGTTGCTAGAGCGTGGATATGCCTGTTAGTCAGCAAGCGTACCTTGCAGACGCTCAGAGATACGGGCAAAATCCCCTTTTCTATGGTCGGACATAAGTGCTACTACAAAGAGAGCGACATCGCAGAAGTCCTGAACGCACGAACGGAGTGAATACACTATGGCTGAGAATGAAATCATTACAAGCGATAGCCCTCAGATGCAAATGTTTTCTCAGCTGATGAAGGGACTATTAGCCAAGCTTGAGCGTTATTGTGCCTCGGCTCGCCCGATGTTAGGCGGAGAAGTCTTCCTCACTGAGGGGCTGTACAAGAATAGAGATGCTAATTACACGATGGACGAAGTACTTGCCGATATGCAAGCGGCTATCCCTAAAATGTGTCGCACCAAGAATATTGTCTTTCACTGCTCACTCAATCCGCACCCGGACGAAAAGCTATCCGATGAAACCCTCTCTCAGATAGCCCGTGAGTATATGGAGGCTCTTGGCTAGGTGGACAGCCCTACATCGTCTTTAAACATAACGATATCGCCAGAGAGCATATCCACATCGTATCGCTACGTATAGACAGTCGAGGACGAAAGATTAACGATAAGTTCGAGGGTAGACGTAGTGAGCAGGTTACAGATGCCTTGGAGCGTAAGTATGGCTTGATCCCTAGCACACCAGCCCAAGGACAGAAAGCCCAACCGCTGTCTATACAGGAGGAGCAAGCCTCGGGTAATATCCGAAGCGAAGTCGCCCTAGTACTCCGTGAAGTCTTAGCCCACTACCGCTTCTGTTCCTTGGGAGAATTGAATGCTATTTTGAGAAGTTTCTATGATTGCCTTGAATGTATGCATAACATAAATGATTATGAGAATACAATATCTTCAGCTGGTACTTCCAACGAAGTAAGTCAACGATACAAATCACCTTGCAAAGAGAAAGAAGAAATTATCTGACAACAAAGTTCGTAAATTGGATGGATATATGGAGCCAGACTAGTGTTTGAAAAGGAGGTAGGAAAGGAGGAGGCCTCCCCATGTGCCTATCTGATAGCACAAAAAGATATATTTGCCCAATTGTCTCCTCTTGTTAGGTTGTCTCTCATAGTTGTTGAATAGCCTATCTAGTTTCCTCCCGTTATAATATCGACAATATGTGAATACTAAGACAGGTAACATCAATAGCACCGCATATAGCCAAGAACTCAGCTCCATCTTGGATTTTATCGGGAGGCATTGTAGGATACACCATCCAGTATAATACTCAAAGATATAAGTGATGGTCAGAAGATTGAAAACAGTGCAGAGGGAAACTATAAATAAAGAATCTGACAACACGCCTCTAGGCTGAGCCTCTACATTCTTTTTGCGGATGTAGTACTCTGTCCAATACACTATATCACCAAGCATAAAATCGCAGTTACTATTCTGAGCTTAATTTTTTGATCTCCATTTGATGCTAAATCTATGTGGCAAAGATAAATCTTGCTTTTGAAATCAACAAGTGGAGTAAAGAAAAATATGGCAATGAGAAAAATATAATCTCGCCCTTGCTGTCTAGGGCTTGTATGGGCGTGCCCAGATAGTCGGAAATGATGGAATAGCGTCTATCGCCCACCAGTTTGGCAGAGGGTACAAATGTCCCCTCGTCGAATACCCAAGTGGTGAGTTCGGTCTGTGGCTCAGGCGTGGCGTAAGTCCGTTTACCATCGCTGTCGTCTATGGTAGAGGGACGCTCCGATAGCGGATATGTCCACTCGTGCAGAGGCACATTGCCATCCCAGAGGAAGCGGGTTTTACCTAATACATACCCCCTCGCAGTGCTCTGTTCGCCAAATCGATCAGATCTTGATTGGTTTCATAGTCTATATACTCTAGCAAAATGCTTGTTACTGCGTCTAATTTGTACTGACTAAGTACAAGTAGTACCATATACTTTAGATCAAAGTCGGGATTTTTCAGAATAGGCATCAAACAGGGTAGCAACTCGTCATCAGGATAATTTATGGCGATTTGTACCCCCAAATACTGAAGGCTATATATAGGACTCTCAATGTTTTTTTTAGATGTGGAATTACATCTTCTTTAGGATACTGCAAAATCACATCTTCCACCAATTGGTATACTCCCGCACCATTAATATACCCAAAGGAATTCAAGAATAAAGGTATACACTCTTTGTCTTGGTAGCATAAAAAAACTTTCGGACATTGTCGTATTCTTGAATTATTTGGTCCGTCAGATCTATATCATCAGGCAGAGGCTGATGATTTTTCAAGAACTTGATTGCGTCTTCTTTGGTCATATGCATGCTAATGTGAATCTACTTTGGGGAGATGAGGCGAAGGCTTATCAAGTCCTCCTAACTCTTTGTTTTGCCTTATTAATTCTGATAATTGGCGATTAATAACTTGAGGGTCATACCCCGCATCTAAGAGAATCCTCTTTAAGTCCGTTATATCTGCTGCAAGATGATCTCTTAGGCTTAATATTGATTTATCTACGGGAACTTCCTCTCCCATGAGTTGTCGGACTTATGGCATTTTGCACTGTATGATGTGGAGTATGACTGCTATTGAGCCCCGTTTACATATTTCCTCCTCGAACTTGATTATAAGTTCCAACAAACAAGTCTTCTCCAGGCTTAGCCAATGGTATTTGTTGAGAAAGCCCTAACACATCTACCCAGGCATTTGTGTCGTGAACATACGCATACAGATTTGTCAGCCCAGCTTCGAGACGAATTGGGTCTTGGCTGATGTACGCTCCCGTTTCTGGCGAGTAGTATCGGAATCGGTTGTAAGCCAGCCCAGTCTCCGTATCGAGGTACTGCCCTTGGTAAAGGAAAGGCACTAATCCGACTTCTCCACGCTCCACGCTCCACGCGTGTCCGCCCATAAATATCCGGCGGAGAGGGGGGCGGACAAGAAAGTGTTGGAAAAGAGCACACCCATAATATCAAAGACCATACAGATGTTGGGAACGGGACCCAGAGGCATCGCTGGCAGCAACGTCTTATGGAAGTCTACCCCTATGCCGAAGTCGCTATACTTAACAGCTGGCATGGGGGGCGTTTTAGGCATGACCGAAGCAGCAATACCTGCCTGAAGAAACTCCAGCTGAGCTGTCTTCTCCTCAAACAGAC
>CAMBHQ010000080.1 GCA_945867245.1 uncultured Porphyromonas sp. | reverse complement strand
GTAACCAGTGTTTTGCTTTAGGTTCTGTATGTTGGCCTGTACGTCGTCAGCAGGTAGTGGGTAGAGGTTGTACTTGGCATCTACGCTAGTACCTGCAGGGGCATTACCCTTCCAAGCCCAGAGGTAAGTACCTGTGGTCAGGAGGTTGTAACGCACGAGGTCGGTACGGCGGTGTCCCTCCCAGTATAGCTCGCGCCCGCGCTCATCTAGTACCTCGCGCTCTGTCAGCTGAGCGAGCGTTAGCTCGGTAGCGCTAGCACGTTTGCGTAGGGCGTTGATATACTGTAGGCCTTTATTCTTATCGGCAGCACCACGAGCGGCAGCCTCGGCATAGATGAGGTGCATCTCGGCCAGACGGAAGAGCGGGAAGTCAGTATCTGCGAAAGTCTCGTGCTGCCCCTTGGCATCCTTGCTGCTTACGTTGCGGAATTTGTACACCCATACGCCCTGTACAAACTTGGATACGTCCTCGATGTCTGGGGTAGTAGCGCCCATCAGACGGCGGCTGTCGCTAGTCGTGAAGAGGCTATACAGAGACTTGGTAGCACGATTACCACCCCAGCCACCAGCGCCCCAGTCTACACTTAGGTCTTTGCTAGCGTCGCCGTTGGTAGAGGCGTTGATAATGAAGGTCATCCCGCCATAAGCCTGGCTATTGATGCCGTCATAGTTAATCGAGAGGATGGTCTCGGGGCTAGAGGCATTGTCCGTTAGGAAGTTGTTGGCATAGACAGGCGCTAGGCTATACTTGTTGCTCGTGATAACACGCTCGGCATAGCTAGCCGCATCGGCGTAGCGTGCAGTGCCTGTGTAGACACCAGCGTTGAGGTATAGACGAGCGAGCAGAGCCCAGGCGGCAGCACGGTCAGCACGGCCGTATTCGTTGGCCTTAGGCTCGGGGAGGAGTGTCTCGAGCTCCTTGAGCTCGGTCTCTACATAGGTGAAGAGGTCTTTGCGCTGTATCTGCTTAGGGAAGACAAGTCCTACACCGAGGTCCTCGGCAATGAAAGGAGGGTTGCCGTAGAGGTCCATCAGTACCCAGTACTGGAAGGCACGCAGGAAGCGAGCCTCCGCACGATAGGTAGCCACGGTAGCATCACTAGCTTTGTCGTTGGTATTCGTTAGGAACTCGTTGGCTAGCTTAATCTGTGCAATCGAGCGGTAGTACAAGCCCTTGATGTAAGGGTTAGAGCTATTCCAGTTGAGGTTGTGGAAGTCGCGGATACCATCGTCCGACCAGGCGCAGATAGCCTCGTCTGTAGGTAGCTCCTGTAGGTTGAAGAAGCTACGATAGAAGTCGGTGAAGTCGCTGTTTTGGCCCACGACATCGTTACCTGGCATAGAGTAGGTACCATATACCTTGGCTAGAGCCTGCTTGATGCCCTCAGGAGTCGAGTACACCTGTGTCGCAGTCGTTACGTTGGTAGGCATACGGTCGAGGTCGCCGTGGCAAGAGCCTAGGGCGAGCGTAGACAGCGCAGCAAAGCCTACTATGAGCTGTTTCTTTATCTGAATGTTCATCGTTAGATACGCTTTATTAGAGGGTGAATGCGAGGTTCAGCGAGTATGTACGTGGCAGAGGGTATAGGTTGTTGTCGATACCACGCTCTGGGTCGATACCCTTGTAGTTGCTTAGGGTGAAGACGTTCTGTACGGTCGCTGAGGCACGGAGGCTTATATCACGATAGATTTTGCCGAAGTCGTAGCTAAGAGAGATATTGTCCATCTTGAGGAACGAGGCATTGTGGATATAGTAGTCCGAGAAGTATTGAGCGTTCTGTACACCCGAGCCATTGATGGTCGTAGGGGCATTCATCAGGAAGCCATTGGGGCTTAGGACGAATGAATGTACGGCCTTGGAGCTCGTTACGTTGTCGTAGATATAGTTGCCTATGCTAGCACGCAGGGCAGTAGAGAGGCTCCACTTACCATAGTTGAGGCTCGTAGATAGACCCATCATCATATCGGGTGAGCCACTCTTGTAGTGGTACTTATCTTGGTCGTTGATAACGCCATCCTGATTGAGGTCTGCATAAGTCCCCTCAATCATCTTACCCGTAGCATCGTAGAGCTGCTTGTAGACGAAGAAGGTATAAGGCGTGTGCCCTACCGTGTGAATCTGGATGTTGCTACCTGTACCGCCCTCGATACCACCCGTAGGAACGCCTAGGTAGTTGGGGTCCTCTGTAGCGTTGAGCTTGGTGATCTTCGTGCGGTTAACCGTTAGGTTGTAGCTGAGGTCCCAGCTGAACTTGTCGGTCTGCACAGGAGTGGCGTTGAGCGTAAACTCTATACCCTTGTTCTCGATGTTGCCGACGTTGGTCAGTAGGAGGTTAGAGAAGTTGGAGCCTGCAGCCACAGGTATCGTGTTGAGGAGGTCCTTAGTCTTCTTGAAGTAGACATCCACACTACCCGAGAGACGATTGCTAAAGAAGCCGAAGTCTAGACCTGCGTTGTAAGTCTCGGTCTGCTCCCACTTGATGTTCTGGTCGTAGGCCTCGGGCTTGTACATGTTGTAGTAGCTATTGCCAAACTGATAGCGATTGCTGTTGCCACTGAGGTAGTAGGCAGGCATATAGCTGTAGTTGGCGATACCGTCCTGCTGCCCCGTAATACCATAGCCGAGGCGTAGCTTTAGCTCGCTCAGGGCCTCTACATCACGTAGGAAGCTCTCCTCCTTGAGACGCCAAGCGAAGGCGAAAGAGGGGAAGATACCCCAGCGGTTCTCTGGGCTGAAGCGGCTAGAGCCGTCCGTACGGACAGTAGCCGTGAAGACGTAGCGGTCTAGGAGGCTCCAGTTGAGACGTGCATAGTAAGATACTAGCGTATTCTGTGGGTAGTCGTTGGGGTAGATAACCTCAGTACCGGGGATAAGTGTTCCCTCGGCGTTGTAGCTAGGGAAGTTGTACTGATAGGTCTTCCAGTCCTGATACGAGTACCCCGCCATGAGGTCTACGCGACTAGAGAGCGATTTGATTTCCTTGTTGTAGTTGGCGTAGAAGTCGAGCAGTAGGTTGCGCTTCTGTCCCTTGTAGCTTTCGTTCTGACCGCCTAGCCCTGCGATAGGGTAGCGTGTCCACTGGTCAGCGAAGGTAGTCGGTGCATAGACCGTACCTGTACCAGCGCCATAGTCGAAGCCGAGGTTGAGGTTGAAGCGTAGCTCTGGTAGGAAGTGGAGCTTATAGTCAAACTTGACGTTACCGAGAGCGCGGAAGACCTTACTGCTATTGCGCATCTGCTCTAGGAGCGATACGGGGTTGCGCGTCGCTAGTTCGTTGGGCATGCCCTTGGCATCTAGCCACGTGAAGTAGCCTCCGAACTTATCGAAGCCCTCGGCACGTACAGGCTGCGTGGGGTCGAAGGCCACGGCAGCACCGATAGCCCCTTGGTTGGCAAAGTGGTTGCGGCTAGCCGACAGCTTGAGGTTGAGGTCTACGCTCAGGTGGTTGTCAAAGAACTTAGGATTGAGAGCGAAGCTAGTAGTATAGCGCTGCATGAGGTCCGTACGGAGTACCCCTTCCTGACTATATAGACCAGCCGAGGCACGATAAGGCATATTCTTGGTAGCACCGCTGATGCTGATGTTGTTGTCGGTGCCATAGGCTAGCTGATATATCTCGTTTTGCCAATCCGTGCTAGCAGTGCCTAGACGCGAGATATAAGTATCGTCGCCACTAGCCTTTACTAGCGTGCGGAATTCGTCTGCACTGAGCACATCTACACGGCGTGCAGCCTCGGCGATAGAGTGGGCGGTAGAGAAATTGATCTGCATCGCCTGCCCCATCTTACCTTTCTTCGTCTCGATGATGATAACCCCGTTGGAGGCACGGCTACCATAGATCGCTGTGGCCGAGGCATCCTTGAGTACGTTCATTGAGGCGATGTCCTGCGGGTTGATCGTCGATAGGACGCTAGGTGCCCCCGTACCAGCATTGTTGTCTACGGGTACACCGTCTATCACGATGAGTGGGTCGTTGCTAGCATTGAGCGATGCACCACCACGGATACGAATCATACTACCAGCACCGGGCGAGCCATTCTGCACTATCTGTACACCGGCTACCTTACCCACTAGGAGTTCGCTAGGCGTAGATATAGCCCCCTTCTGGAAGTTCTTATCGCTGATGGTGGTTACAGAGCCGGTGAGGTCCTTCTTCTGGAGCGAGCCATAACCGATTACGACTACCTCTTTGAGGCTCTTGTTGTCCTCCTGGAGGACGATGGTCATAGGCTTGCCATCTGTTACCTGTACCTCCTGACTGGTGTAGCCTACGTAGCTAACCAGTAGGGTAGCGCCCTTGGAGGCGCTGAGGCTGAAGTGTCCGTCGAGGTTGGTCAGCGCACCTACGCTCGAGTTGTTCTTTAGGCGTACGGTAGCGCCGATGATAGGCTCGCCCTTCTCGTCCACGACAGTCCCACGTACGGGTGCCTGCTGTGCATGTAGAGCCGAGACTACCAGAGTAGAGGCCAGAGCCACTTGGCTCGTTTTGGCCACAAGGTTAATCATGTTCATACTTGTCCTTTGTTATGTAGTAGTCCCCTCCACTGTGTAGCGGAGGGGACTATCGTTTATCTACTAGTTGGGGATAATAGAGATTGCATAGCCACCACCGCGTGCTGAGGTGATTGTGAGCTTGCTGCCCTTTTTCACCTTTACCTTGCGGATGTTGTAGCTCTGTGGGTTCTTGTCGTAGCTGGCATCCTTGCCGTCCTCGTAGATAGTAGCTGTGTAGCTCTTGCCCTTGTCGAGGAAGTCTAGCGTCAGTACGCTCTTGTGTCCCTTGAGGCCTGCTACATTACCTACGAACCACTTGTCCGTACCCTTCGCCTTGCGGGCTACGGTAACGTACTCACCGGGCTCAGCCTCTAGATACTTGCTGTCGTCCCAGTCTACGGCTACATCCTTGATGAACTGGAAGGCATCTTGGAAGCGGTCGTAATTCTCGGGTAGGTCAGCCGCCATCTGTAGAGGGCTGTACATCGTTAGGTAGCAACCGAGCTGGTTGCCGATAGTGGCCTTAATCTGATTGTGGTTGTCGGGATTGAGCTTGCGCATATCCGTCTCGAAGATACCAGGCGTATAGTCCATAGGGCCACCGATAAGGCGTCCGAAGGGCAGTATCGTCATATGGTCTCCGTTGTTACCACCGAAGGCCTGATACTCCTGACCACGGGCCGACTCCTGGGCTATGAGGTTGGGATATGTGCGGCTGAGCCC
>CAMBHQ010000079.1 GCA_945867245.1 uncultured Porphyromonas sp. | reverse complement strand
ACATCCCCAGTGATAAGCTCTTCGCTATCGTCGCTATGCTGGGGCTCGATAAAGCTAAGACCCCGATTACCATCGGTAACAACCTAGAGAGCCGTCGGGTAGGGAGCAAGGGTGTCATCAAAATCACGGACCGTTTTTTTAGCGAGCAAGAGATAAGCCGTATCGCTATTATCGCGCCTAGTATTCGCCTGAATATTATCCGCGATTATGAGGTCGTAGAGAAGAAGGTAGTACCTCTGCCCGAGACGGTCGTGGGACTGGTACGCTGTAGCAACCTCAAGTGTATTACTAATGCCGAGCCTATGCCTACGCGCTTCGTCGTGAGTCAGCAGGCGGAGGCCGTCTGCCTCAGCTGCCACTACTGCGGACGTAGTGTGCTGGGCGAAAACTGCGAGCTATTGTGAGCCGAGTAAACTGGAAGCCTGGTACGCTTGTTTATCCTCTGCCTGCAGTACTCGTTAGCTGTGGCCGTGTCGGCGGGGAGATGAATATGTTTACTGCCAGTTGGTGCGGTACCGTCTGCACCAATCCGCCCATGGTCTACGTGAGCATTCGCCCCGAGCGTCATTCGTACGGCCTTATCAAGGAACTCGGGGAGTTTGCTCTCAATCTAACGACCTGCGAGATGGCGCGTGAGACAGACTGGTGTGGGGTTACCTCGGGACGGCGCTACGATAAGTTCGCCGAGACCGGTCTAGCCTACGAGATAGGACAGGCTACAGAGGTGCCACTACTGGTGGATAGCCCCATCAGTCTGGAGTGCAAACTGCGACAGATAGTACCACTCGGTAGCCATGATATGTTCATTGCCGATGTGGTGAATGTGCGGGCTAATGAGCGCTTCATCGACCCTGATACAGGGGGCTTCGATATGGAGCGAGCTGGCCTCTTGGCTTATGCCCATGGGGAGTACTTCGCCTTGGGCGAGTTCATAGGACACTTCGGGTGGTCGGTACGCAAACAGAAAGATAAGGGGCGTCGTAGAGCGCACCGCAGTAAGGAATAATAACTAAGTAATTAAGATATGAATAGTACAAGTAATGGTATCGGACGCTATGTAAAGATAGGTCTCGGTGTGGTCGTTGCTGTTTTTCTCGTTAAGGGCTGTAGTAGCTACAATACGCTCGTGCAATTAGACGAAGGTGTGCAGAATAGCTGGGGACAGGTAGAGAACCAGTATCAGCGTCGTGCGGATCTAATACCGAACCTCGTGGCCACTGTCAAGGGCTATGCTCAGCACGAGGAGGAAACCTTCACCAAGGTTACAGAGGCGCGCGCCAAGGCTACGAGTACTACAATCGATGCTAGTAAACTAGATGAGCAGTCGCTCAAGCAATTCCAAGCAAACCAAGATGCGCTGAGCTCTGCGCTGAGCCGTCTGATGGTAGTGAGCGAACGTTATCCCGAACTGAAAGCCAGTGAGCAGTTTCAGAACCTACAGGTGCAGCTAGAGGGAACAGAGAATCGTATTGCTACGGCACGTATGGACTTCAATAATACGGCCAAGCAGTACAATACTGAGGTGCGTAGCTTCCCGATGAATATGCTTGCGGGTATGTTTGGCTTCTCGGCTCGTCCTTACTTCCAGGCCAAGGAGGGTAGCGATGTAGCCCCTCAGGTGGACTTCGGCAAGTAGTCGGGGCTGTACTTTGTCGATAGCGTAGTAGATAATCTTCGTTTTGGGAATAATTCGATTCGCACGGTACCGCAGGTATCTAGTAGCCCTAGTGCTATTGCTACTACCTCTACAGCTGTCTCTATGGGCTCAGAGCTCGGGGGCGAATATCTATGCCCCCGAGGCTATCCCTAATGTGCAGCTACAGGATAGTACACGCTTCGTTAGCGACCCCGCGGACTATATCCCCTCTGGGGAGGAGGCACTTATCAATGCACAGCTCGCACGGCTACGCCAGCGCTATCGTCTACAGTGTGCCGTGGTCGTGGTGCCGAGTACTGGGCGAGATATAGAGGGCTACGCTACTGAACTCTTTCGCCTTTGGGGCTTGGGGGATAGGCAGGCCAATGATGGCTTGCTTTTTGTCCTAGCAATAGAGGACCGGCGCAGTCGCTTCGAGGTAGGCTATGGCCTAGAGGGCTATCTGACAGATGCCGAGACGAGTAGTATATGGCGTAGGGATATGTGCCCGCTGGTGGCCGAGTCTCGCTATGGCGAGGCTATTCTGTATGGGATGCAGCGTGTCGAGCAGTCGCTCGAGAGACAAGCCTACGCACCAGGCAAAGCCGCCGCCTTTACCGAGCAGGGTATCGATTGGAGCGTTGTCGGCTATGCCTACCTAGGCTTTTCGGCCTTGGCTTTTTGCTTCGTCTTCTTTAATCTGAAGACGGAGTCTAGGATGCGCATTGCCGACTCTACCGAGGCGCGTCGACGCTATGCACGCCTTAGTGGCTCGTATCATAAGAACTTACGCTTCCTGCTCATACTCTGCTTGCCTCTGGGCTTGATTTTCTGGGCTTTGCGTCGCTACTTGCTCGGGCATATCGAGCATATGGCGGGCTATTGTCCGCATTGTGCAGCCTATGGTCTTATGCAACAGGCCCCCAGTGCGCTAAGTCCTCTACAGCAGCTCGAGGAGCAGATAGGCGCCGCTGAATATATTAGCTATGCCTGTACGACTTGTCAGCATAGCGAGCAGATACGCTCGCCACGAGGAGGCTTGCTGACAAGCTATCGCTATTGCCCTAGCTGCAGTGGGCAGACGAGCTATCTAATACGCTCTAGGCAGTTTCGTTCGCCTCAGGACCGACTCCTATACAAGCGCAATACATATAAATGCCTTTATTGTCAGCACGAGTTTACAGATGACGAGCTAGATAAGACGGGCAATGACGAGGAGCGTCTAACCTCGGCCGGTGCCGGTATGATTATCGGCTCTATGCTCGGGGGGCGTGGCGGTTACTCTAGCGGTGGCTGGGGTGGCGGTAGCTGGGGCGGTGGTAGCTCTGGTGGTGGTGGCTCTACTGGTAGCTGGTAACCTACCGCTGTCTAGCGTCTAGCCCAAGGATGATTTGATAGACTGGGCTAAAATGCTTATCTTTGGAGATAGATATACGAATATCAAGGAATACTAATACAAACTAATAAGCGACACTATGGCAAGTAAACGTAAACTAAAACGCGAGGTCGTTAATCTCGTGAGCGAACTCTACGATGAGGCCTTTCTGCTCTATGCGCTCTCGACAGGAGAGGCGCAGGCGAAGCTCGATGAGCTGATGGACGATATCCTCGTCTTCGCAGACGATACGATACGCCGTGTACAGCACCCTGACGGCAAGGACGATCCCAAGCTGGTCAAGGCTTACTACCGCAAGCTACGCGAAGACATCGCTCGTGGCGAGGAAGCCTTCAACGAACGTTTGACTTCGTTCATCGAGCAGGCGTAGAGCGCTTAGTTTAGAGCGAAGATAATGAGGCGAACGAGTAACAACCCTGTCCTAACCTATGGCTTGGGGCTGTGCTCTTGGTTATTGCTCCTGGGCTTGGATATACTCTCAGCCCAGGGGCTTTTCGCTCCTATATATGAGTACTTCGGGCTTAGGGCGCCACACTATCATGCCCTTATCGATGGGGCTTGGATTGTCCTAGTAGCCACGACGCTGTACTATATAGCATGCTACTATCTCTCGGAGACGTACATGCTGGTGAGCAAGTACGCTATAGCCGTGGCTATCCCTCTTAGTCTAGGAGGTATTATTGCGCTAGGGCGTACCTTTTCTTATGAGCTGTGGTTTTACTGCTTCTTCCTGCTCGGCTCTCTGTGGGCGCTATATGATACTTATCAGCGAGAATATACTCCGCATGTCTATCTGCGCCTAGGATTGCTCTTCGCCGCTATGTGCTATATAGACAGTCGTACGTTGCTGCTCTTACCCCTGTGGCTCTACTGGAGCTATGCCATGGTAAGCATTAGCCTGAGGAACATACTGGCCTTCGTGCTGGGTATTGTAGCGCCCGCGATGGTCTATGCCTTATACTTGCTCTACAGCTCCTCTATCGAGGGGGCGCTCGTAGCCGTACAGGATTACATAACGCCACTACTTAGCCCGCAGTGGCTCAGCCTAGACTGGGGCTATAGTTGGCCTCTAGTACCGCTGATGCTGTTCCTACTAGTGGCCGCTCTGAGCTATAGTTCTGGGCGCTATCAGGAGAGTATTAGGCAGCGTGCTCAGGGGAGTGTACTCGTGGCTTCGTGTCTCTATGGTATGCTCTGCATTCCGCTCTACGGGCAGGCTATGCTGGTGCTACTACCGCTCATGGCAGGCAGCATACTTGTGGGCAGAGGTATAGACCAGTTGGGGCTCAAGCCTAGGCGCATAGTGCTAGCACTGCTTTTCGCTCTACTACTGGGCATAACACTTATCTATTGATGACCTACCACGTAATTAACTTCATTACTAATCTATAATCTCACCAAACTATTATGATGTCGGATATCGAAATCGCACGCAGTATTAAACTGGTGCCTATCGTTCAGGTTGCCGAGAAGCTCGGGATCACTGCAGAGACGCTAGAGCCCTATGGGCATCACATCGCCAAGCTCCCACTAGATACAGGTGCTGGGCGTAGCGAGGGCAAGCTCATTCTGGTAACGGCTATCACGCCTACCAAGAGTGGTCTAGGTAAGACTACGGTCTCTATTGGTCTGGCCCTCGGGATGCAGCGTCTAGGCAAGAACGCCGTAGTGGCACTGCGTGAGCCATCACTCGGCCCTTGCTTCGGTATGAAGGGTGGTGCTGCTGGTGGCGGCTATGCTCAGGTGCTACCGATGGATAAGATTAACCTGCACTTTACGGGCGACTTCCATGCCATCACCTCTGCGCACAACATGATTACGGCTCTCCTCGACAACTACATCTATCAGACTAGAGCCGAAGAGGGGGGACTCAAGGAAGTGCTATGGAAGCGTGTCCTAGATGTCAATGACCGCAGCCTACGTCAGGTCGTTACGGGCCTCGGTGGCTCGGCTAATGGACTACCTAGCGAGAGTGGCTTCGACATCACGCCTGCGAGCGAAATTATGGCTATCCTTTGCTTGAGTCGTGATGAGGCGGACCTGCGTCGTCGTATAGAGAATATCCTGCTCGGCTATACGCATAGCGGACAGCCTTTCACGGTCAAGGACCTCGGGGTGGCTGGTGCTATCACGGTACTTCTGCGTGATGCTATCAAGCCCAACCTCGTACAGACGACTGAGCATACGCCTGCCTTTATCCATGGTGGTCCGTTCGCCA
>CAMBHQ010000078.1 GCA_945867245.1 uncultured Porphyromonas sp. | reverse complement strand
TATCAAGGCAGGACGCATACGCACGCTGCAGGAGCACGAGGCTCGGGTAGAGGAGGGGATAGATAGCGAGCTTATCGGTATCATCAACTACGGCATTATCGGCATCATACAGCTGGAGCTAGGCGCAGAGGATGCTCCCACTATGTCTACAGAAGATGCTTTGGCTGAGTACGACCGAGTAGTTGCCTCTGCCTTCGCTCTGATGGACAACAAGAACCACGACTATTCCGAGGCTTGGCGACAGATGCGCATCGAGTCTATGGTAGACCTTATCTTGATGAAGATTTACCGTACCAAGCAGCTCGAGGACCTATGCCAAGGGCCACTAGTAAGCGAGGGTATAGATGCCAACTACTACGACATGATAAATTACGCCATATTCGCTCTGATTAAGCTGAGCTATGAAGATTAAGCCACTTCTTGTCGAGCTTGCTCGTATCATAGTAGGGCTGGTCTTCGTGGTCTCTGGATTTACTAAAGCAATAGATCCTGTAGGCCTAGGCCTCAAGGTGCACGACTTCCAGACACTGGTATTTGGCATCACTAATCCGACGTTACTTAGCTGGGGGCAGCCTTTGGCTACATCCCTTATTGTCGTGGAGTTTTGTGTGGGGGCTTTCTTGCTTATGGGTATCTACCGTAGGCTAGCTAGTAGGCTGGCGACCTTGCTCCTATTCTTCTTTACGCTTCTGACGGGGTATGTGTATATTGCTGGTACTATGCCGGACTGTGGTTGCTTCGGTGATGCGTTGAAGATAACAGCCTCGGGTACTTTCCTCAAAAACCTCTTGCTCCTGCCCATGGCTCTACTATTGGCATGGAATGCCACAGAGATAAAGCATTTGTACTCCAAGCGTGAGCAGTGGATACCTGCCTCATTAGCCATAGTAGGTATAGGACTATTTGTCTACACCAATCTGCGCGCTTTGCCCTATGTGGACTTCCGACCATATCGCATAGGATATAATATCAGGGAGCGAATGCGTCAGGCAGACTCGCTCTATATGGCTACACTGAATGCTGGTACTCGTTATATATACGAGCGCAATGGCGTGCGGCAGAGCTTTGCTGTGGATAGCCTGCCCGATAGTACCTGGACCTATGTAGAGGTGCAGCAGGCTGAGCGCCTAAGTCTAACGCCACCGGCCTACAGCTTCCTGGTACTGACGCCCGAGGGAGAGGACAAGACCGAGGAGATACTGACAGATACTACGGGCATCTTCCTCTTCCTCTCTCCCGATTGGGCTAAGGCAGAGCAGACACGCTACGAAGTCGTCAATGAGCTGTACAGCTATCTGAGTGAGCGTGGCATCAAGTTCTATAGCGTATCGCCTACGGTGGCAGACAATGCAGCGGAATGGTTCTACCGCACTGGTGCAGAGTATCCCGCACTCTTCGTGGATGCTACTACCATTCGTACAATGCTAAGGGCCAATCCGGGCCTTGTCATCATTAAGGATGGAGTTATTATAGATAAACTGGCAAGCGTTGATTTCCCTAGTAGCGACGAATTTGCTAACTTTGTGTCTTCTAGACTAGATCGTGGCGAGCATACTAAACCCTCACTTTGGCGTTTGTCTATCCTTATGCTGTGGGGGCTACTGCTGCTTATTGGTCTACTAAGACGCACCCTGCGCTGGGGACGTGCCGCTGGATATCTAAGTGTCCGCAAGCAAACAAAGACAGAGTAAACAACAACATAACTAATTAAGAGTATAACGAAATGAGAAAGAACATTGTAGCAGGTAACTGGAAGATGAATAAGACCCTGCAGGAAGGTGTAGCCTTCGTTAATGAGCTTAACGAAACCCTCGCTGGGCGTAGCATCAACTGCGACGTAGTAATTGGTGCTCCATTCATCCACCTCGCTACGCTTGCCTCTACTGCTAAGGGCTTCGGCATCGCAGCAGAGAACTGCGCAGACAAGGCCGAAGGAGCTTATACCGGCGAAGTATCAGCTGCTATGGTAGCCTCTACTGGCGCTAAGTATGTTATCCTAGGCCACAGCGAACGTCGTGCTTACTATGGCGAGACGGATGCTATTCTAGCCGAGAAGGTACAGCTAGCCCTTGCTCAGGGTCTAACGCCTATCTTCTGCATCGGTGAGGTGAAGGAAGAGCGCGAGTCTGGCAAGCACTTCCAGGTAGTAGAGGAGCAGATTGCTCATGCTCTCTTTGGTCTCTCTACAGAAGACTTTGCCAAGATTGTACTTGCATACGAGCCAGTATGGGCTATTGGTACAGGTCTTACTGCGACGGCAGACCAAGCGCAGGAGATACACGCACATATCCGTGCCTTCGTAGCTGGCAAGTACGGTCAGCAGATAGCAGACGACTGCACGATACTCTATGGTGGTAGCTGCAATGGTAGCAATGCCAAGGAGCTCTTTAGCCGTCCCGATGTAGATGGCGGTCTTATTGGTGGTGCTAGTCTTGCCGTAGACAAGTTCCTACCTATTATCGAGGCTTTCAACTAGCCATTACTTACGATAACGAAGACAGATAGTGCCCGCACTCTCGGATTGAGCTGGGGTGCGGGCACTCTACTATACCCCGAGTATGAAGACTATGAATAGAAAAGCCTGCTGTATGCTATTAGCCGTTGGGGCTATAGCTATGCTGCCTGCAGAAGCCCAGCAACAAAGCCCTACGCCAATGCGTAAGGCTACGCCCCGTACTATCTTCGAGGCTCTAGAAGGTGAAGCTCCGGGCGAAGGATATGTAGTGATCAACCAGTCTGCTGAGCTAAAGAAACTAGTAGGTGGTACATCGGCACGCTATAGAGCTATTCTCGGACGTGAGGGAAATACTACACTAATGCACGGCTACCGCATACAAGTCTACAACGGCAACCTCGTAACGAGCAAGGCCGAGATGGACCGTCGTGCAGCACAGCTACGTCGTCTGGCTCCGGAGTATAGCTGTTATCCCACCTACAATGCCCCATTCTGGCGTCTAGTAGTAGGGGACTTCGTAAGTGATAATGCTGCACGTGCTGCACGTGCCAAGCTCCTCAAGGTAATGCCAGCATGGTTTCAGGAGTCTTATATTGTACGTGATAAAGTGCGTATCCTAAACTACAACCCCGACAAGCATGAGTACTAAGCCCATAGACCCAGCTATACAGGCATCTCTAGAAGAACATTACGCCGCTATCATCGACCTACTCGGGGAGAATGTACAGCGCGAAGGCCTAGTGAAAACGCCCGAGCGCGTAGCTAAGGCTATGCAGTTCCTAACGCAGGGCTATAGCCAGTCCCCAGAGGAAGTATTGCGATCTGCTATGTTTCGCGAGGAGTACAAACAGATGGTAATTGTACGGGACATAGACTTCTATTCCATGTGCGAGCATCATATGTTGCCCTTCTTCGGCAAGGTGCATATCGGCTACATCCCCAATGGCTATATCACAGGCCTGAGTAAATTGCCACGTGTCGTAGACATATTTGCACGTCGTCTACAGGTGCAGGAGCGTCTAACGACCGAAATAAAGGAATGCATACAGCAGACGCTTAATCCGCTCGGTGTAATAGTCGTTATCGAGGCCGAGCATATGTGCATGCAGATGCGAGGCGTAGAGAAACAGCACTCGCTAACGACTACTAGCGACTTCACGGGGGCCTTCAAAGAGGCTAAGACACGAGAGGAGTTTATGCTCCACATCGCTAGACCAAATAGATAATGAGTATATTTCCTACTAATCTAAGGAACTATCTCGACACGAATAAGCCACCTCTCCGAATAGGGGAAGTGGCTTTTCTCGTAGAGAGCCCTAGTGGGACGCGCCTACGGCTAGAATTATCATACTGCATCCTTAGTACCTCCGAACGAGCCAAGATGTCCCGAGGCCTCTACCGCACAGAGCTAGACTCTGCATTGGGGCGAATAAGTATTGTGTATGACGACCAAGAACGCATCTGGGAGTTATCGCTAGAGGGAGCCGATGGCAGTACTACTGAGAGTGCTTTCCCCGAGGCCCAAAGTCTGGGAGAAAGCACTAGTGCTGGCTTTAGCCGTCTCGTAGAGGCCCTCTATACCTATATAGAGGAAGAACTAACAGTACGCTGTGTCCTGACGGCTACGAGTCAGTTTCGCCTAGAGGTATGCCTGGCTCTGTTGACTATCCCACGTGGGAGTCTGCGTAGCTACCAGTCTATTGCAGAGCAAGTAGGACAAGCACGTGCGCTACAAGCTGTGGGTACAGCTGTGGGGGCTAATCCCATCTCTATACTAATACCCTGCCATCGGGTAATACGCAGTAATGGGCATATCGGAGGATATGCCCATGGCATAGCGCGTAAGGAGCAGATACTAGCTTACGAATTGCCTAGTCTAGAGTCCAGCTTATTCTAATACGAGCTAAGCTAGAGCTCGGAGCCGTCGAAGCCGAAAGGCAACACCTGACGGCAGTCCTCTAGGATAATCGTCTCCCGACTACCGCAGAGTAGGAGGCGGAAGGGGCGGAAGCGTACCGCCGTCTCCATCAATACCTGTCTGCAAGCACCACAGGGAGATATCTGCGCTACTCGGCCATCCTTGTTGTACGCTACGACAGCAAGCGCCACTACTGCTACATCGGGATACTGCGACCCCGCATAGAATAGGGCTGTCCGCTCGGCACAGAGTCCCGAGGGATATGCTGCATTCTCCTGGTTGCTCCCTGTTACGATGACACCATTCTCTAGCAGGACGGCCGCACCTACACGGAAGTGGCTGTAGGGTGCATAAGCACGCTCTGCAATAGCCGAGGCTGCAGCCTCTAGGTCCTTATCCCGAGCCTCCAGCTCGCTATTGGCTACGAGCAGATAAGGTATAGATAATTGTTGCTTCATATACTATATATATTAGTTTGATGTAGCAGTATTCGCTATTTAGGTCTTTGTTATATCGATAAATCTTTCTATCTTTCGGTATCAACAACACAAGCACTTATATTATGGCTCGTAAGAATTATCGTCTAGAGTACTCGCTTGGCAAAGTGTCTGCCAGCCAAATGTGGCTCATGGTATCTACCGAAAAAGGCCTGAGCTGTTGGATAGACGCTCGTGTAGAGCTAGAGCAAGATATCGCTACCTTCAACTGGTCCGAGACCAGTGCTGACTCTGCGCGCGTCTGTATCAAGCAACCCCTATCTAATATTCGTTATGAATGGCTCGACGAGGAGGGTGGTTTCGAGTTCCTTATCCAAATATCGGAGATAACCAAAGAGTTAACGCTCGTTATCCTCGATGAATGTGAGGACGAAGACTACGAGTG
>CAMBHQ010000077.1 GCA_945867245.1 uncultured Porphyromonas sp. | reverse complement strand
AGTGTACACCAACGAGTGAACGAGTGTACACTAGCGAGTGAACACTACAGATTGTACTTTCCTGCGGGCGAAGGCAGTGGCGCTGATGCTACCGCGACAGCGGAGATACGCTGGCTCGAGCGCCATAGGCTCGAGCGCCGTGAAGTACTGACGTGATACTAGCTGGGTCGTCTTTGTTTCCTTGGTCATAATCGTTTTCGTTTATGCCCGAGATACAAGCCCGAACTAATGTCATCCTATTTTAGGACAAGACAGCCGGCATAGTAGAGAGCCTGGGCGCATGCTCCCTGCATCCTAGCTCCACAGACCTAGAGCGCCTGTCCCTAGGCCTACAAGGGCCGCTAGGCCAATGAGCAGAAGCGGGCTCTGCTTGTAACGATAGCTGAGGATAAAACCTAGGGCAAAGAGCACGAGACTCTGAGCGAAAAGACCTGGGGTAGCACTAGGCGAACCGAAGTTGGATACATCCATCAGACCAAGGGCGGCCGCAGCTATCAGGCCTACGATGGCAGGGCGCATCGCCGAGAAGACCCCACGGAGGTGCGGATGCTCCTTGTAGCGCAGCAGTAGCCGAGACACAAAGTACATCAGCAAGAAAGGGAGCCATATCACAGAGAGTGTCGCCACGATACTCCCCACTACCCCCATAAACGGAGGATAACCCGCCTCGACTACGGCAGTATAGCCGACGTAGGTAGCAGCATTGATGCCGATAGGCCCTGGTGTCATCTGGCTGACGGCCACTATATCGGTGAACTCCTGTGTCGTTAGCCAGCCGTGCTTCGTTACGACCTCGCTCTGTATCAGAGACAGCATGGCATAGCCTCCTCCGAAATTAACGATGCCGATTTTGCTAAAGGTGAGGAATAAATCTAGGAATATCATACTCGTTTTCGTTCCTTAGGATTGTAACACTATGAAGCAAAGGTAGGCATTCTGGTAGTATCTAGGGCCGGAGCAGAGCGGGAGTTTCCTAGCGGGGCAAATATTACACGCCTGTAAGATACATCTTACAACGTATGTAAAATCCGTCTTACATCGGTTGTAAGATTATCGTTACCTTAGTAGTACGAACTCTAATTAAAGACGATGAAAAGAATTATTCTAGCGACACTAGCGCTGTCCTGCGCTACGTTGTCGGCCCAGAGCCTACGCTCGCCCGACGGCAAACTCTCTCTGCGCCTCGATCGTAGCCAAGGAGGGACTTATAGTTATCAACTTAGCCGTAACGGCAAGCCCATCCTACAGAATGGCAAGCTCGGAGTCATTACCCGCTCGGGGCAAAACCTCAGCTCGGAGCTGAGCCCCGCTGCCCCTGCCTCGTACCGCAGCATCGATAGCACCTACACAATGCCCTGGGGCGAGAATAAACTCCACCGCGACCGCTTCCGAGAGATGACGCTACCGCTACGCACGAGCGACGGGTCTAAACTGAGCCTAATATGCCGTCTCTACAACGAAGGTATGGCTCTGCGTTATCGCTACGAGGGCGCTCGCCCAGACTCGGTAATGATAATGGACGAGCTGACCAGCTTCCCCTTCGTTACCTCAGCCAAAACCTGGAGCATACCCGCCCACAACGACACCTACGAGCTCGACTACCGTACGCTGATGCTCGATAGCCTCAGAGATGCCAATACCCCGATAACCTTAGAGCTCAAGGGCGGACTCTGGGCCAGTATCCACGAGGCGGCACTCACAGACTATCCGGAGATGACGCTCGCTCGAGCGGAGGGCACACGCGAGCTAAAGGCCACCTATACCGCCCCTTGGCAGGATGGCGTGATGGCACGCATGGGGCAACGCTTTCAGACTCCTTGGCGCTCGATAATCATCGGCACACAAGCCATTGACCTCGTGGGCCATAGTGCTATGTGGCAACACCTCAACGAGCCAAGCCGCATCGCAGACACATCCTGGATACGCCCCCTGCGCTATGTGGGCGTATGGTGGGGTATGCATGTGGGTGTACAGACCTGGACGATGGGTGAGCGACATGGCGCTAATACAGCCAATGCCATCCGGCATATCGACTTCGCTGCCGACAATGGCATCGAGGGTGTCCTCTACGAGGGCTGGAACGAAGGCTGGGAGACCTGGGGCGGAGAACAGCGACTTAACTTCATGCGCCCTTATGCCGACTTCGACCTCGACAGCATCCGCAGACACGCCGCCCGACGTGGCGTACGGCTGATGAACCATCACGAAACAGGGGGCAACGTCCCCTACTACGAGTCCGTCCTAGACAGTGCCCTGCGCTGGAGCATCGC
Source organism: uncultured Porphyromonas sp. (assembly GCA_945867245.1). GTDB lineage: Bacteria > Bacteroidota > Bacteroidia > Bacteroidales > Porphyromonadaceae > Porphyromonas. The sequence goes on along the minus strand of CAMBHQ010000077.1, from coordinate 3,049 downwards.
TCACGATATGCATTATCTAAAGACAGGCTACGCTGGAGGCTATACCAACGGAGAGAAGCACCACGGACAATATGCCGTGCGCCATTACCGCCGCGTAGTAGAGACCGCCGCCAAATACGGCATTATGGTTAATGCCCACGAGCCTATCAAGGACACGGGCATCCGCCGCACTTGGCCTAATATGATGACACGTGAGGGTGCCAAAGGCATGGAGTGGAACGCCTGGAGTCGAGGCAACAGCCCACAGCACCACAGTACACTTGTCTTCACTCGCCTCCTCTCTGGGCCTATGGACTATACGCCTGGGGTCTTCGATATCCTCCACAGCAAAACCAAAACTTCGCCACTATACCGCAACTGGAATAGCGAGGACGAGGGCAAAAGCCGTCTCAATACGACACGTGCTGGGCAGATTGCTGCCTGGGTCGTCCTCTATTCCCCTTGGCAGATGGCCTCAGACCTACCCGAACATTACGAGGGGGTCCCAGAGTTTCAGTTCTTCCGAGACTACCGTGCCGATATAGACGAGTCTCGTCCACTCTTCGGTTACCCTGGTAGGGAGTACGGGGTAGTGCGTCGTGCAGGCGATCGCTTCTACCTAGGTGCTATTACGGGGGACGAGGCTTATACGATGAAGCCTCTGCGTCTAGACTTCCTCCGCCCCCATACTACCTACGAGGCACGCATCTATATCGATGGCAAAGATGCCGACTGGCGCACCAAGCCCCTACCCGTGGATATCCGTACGATGCGGGTAACGAGCCAGACTACGCTCCCCGCCCTACACCTAGCAGCTAGCGGTGGCGTTGCCATCAGCTTCGTACCTGTAGCGAAGGAATAGACTCGGGGCGGGTCGGACGGCACGACCACGCCAAAGCCCGGCTCTACTGCACACCAATCCCCACGCACTCTGCATTTAAGTGCGTGGGGATTGTGCTATGCCCTTAGGGGGAAAAGACATCGGGCTACGTGGCCTCTGCCACGTAGCCCGATGAGCATTGATATTAGCACTAAGGCTTGAGCCTATGCCGATTCCTCGGACTAGTAGCCTGGCGTCTGCTCGAGCTCGGGATCGTTGTCTCGCAGAGCCTTGTTAATAGGCCAGAGTACCTTGTATGCCTGTGTAGCCTCATCCAGTATAGGTCTCGTGGGGTCTGCAATATTAGCTTCCTTGCAGAATACTAGAGCCTTCCCCCCCTTGGTGAGAGTCATACGGCGGACATCCCACCAGCGCTGGCCCTCCTGTACGAATTCCTTATCCTTCTCGGACAAGATAGCCAGCTCATTCTGGGTGAAGTCCCCTGCTCTATAGCCATGCGTAGCCTCGTTCCATGCAGAGCCGTAGGCACGCTGACGTACTAGATTGATATACCTAGCAACCTCAGCACCCTCGCCCTCCATATTGGCAACCTCAGCAAGAGCTAGATATACCCATGGCAAGCGATAGATAATATAGTCCCCGTTGTAGACACGAGTACCCTGAGCATTCACGTAACCGATATTCTTGCGCACGTGTGTACCTCTGAGCTCTAGCTCGCCAGAGGCATTGCGCATATATGAGCCAGCAAAAGTAGCATCACGGCGTGTATCAGCCCTATCAAACTGCGTAAACAGCTGTGGCACATACTCCATAGACTGGGCAGCTCCGACCTTGACCTCTAGGAAATCATTCCATGGTGTCCCATCTTCACGCAGATAGGAGCGATGTACCTGCCCTGTCGTAAGCGTGTAGGTCCAGCTAGCGAGAGCATTAGAGGCTTCATTCTCAGCGAAACGAACAGACAAGATCACTTCACTGTTCGCCTTGTTTGTCACAGAGAAGACGTTAGCAAACGATGGCACTAGAGCTAGGTTGTAATTAGTCTCTAGGCTTTTGAGGTGTTGCTTAGCCTTAGCTACAAGAGCAACGTCTGCAGCTTTATCACCAGTGCTAACCTTAGCCCCCCACAAGTAGAAGTCAGCTGCGAGTGCCTCTGTAGCAGCCTTGTTCCATGTTACCTTGTTGCCATGCCCATATAGGTTGAAGGCTGTTTGATTACCGAAGAACGTCAGCGACTTCTGCAGGTCGTCATCGATCTGAGCATATACCTCACTTGCTTTAGCACGCGCCATGTATAGCTTCGCTGGGTCTACTACCCCATCGATAACCTCTGTCCCTAGACGCAGGGGCACACCACCAAAAGTGCGGTACAGAGAATAGTAGTAGTAGGCACGTAGCCCATGCCCGACACCTAGGTAGTAGTTCTTCTTATCCCCCGTAACAAGCTCATTGGCACTAACCTCCTTGATGAATTGGTTAACGATCGTAATTGCACCATACAGGTTACCAAAGTTGGTTAGGTCCGTCTTGTCTGGCGCTAGATTATGCAGACGGCTTGTCCCATAGCCTATCGTCATACCATCGACGGAAGTGCCGTCACGGTATATGCCCGAGCGCACCTCTCCCATCACGTAGATCTGGGTAAAGGAGCTATTACGCATATCGTTGTTAAGACCCTCTACAGCGGCAGCAACATGCGAAGCCGTCTTCCAGTAGGAACCACTACCATAGTAATCTATTGGTGCCAGCTCCAGCTTGTCCGAGCATGAGCCTAGTGCGAGTGCCCCTAGGAATACACCTGCGAGAGCGATACTTTTATATTGTTTCATAACTTGAAGTCTCATTTTACCTTAGTTAATCTTAGTAAGTGATGTTCAGACCAATCAGGAAAGTACGTGGCAGTGCATACCCAGAGCCTGTGCTACCGCTACTGTCTGTCTCGGGACGAGCAATGTTGCGTCCAGCCGTCAAATAGCCAAGGTTTTGGGCTGTCACTGAGAGATTCACATTCTGAGCACCAATCTTCTTAATCAGTGACTGAGGCAACTGATAGCTAAGGCTAATCTCACGGAAAGCTAGGTAATCTCCACGATAAGCGAAGAGTGTAGATGATCTGAAGTAGTTACCAGCCCCCAACATGTCTGCATATGCGTAGCGAGGGAATATTGCCGAAGGGTTTTCGGGTCTCCAAGTATCAAAGACATCCGTTGTCGTGTTATATGTAACTAG
>CAMBHQ010000076.1 GCA_945867245.1 uncultured Porphyromonas sp. | reverse complement strand
CATATCCTTGCCCTTGCGTAGCTCTTCCTTGATACGCTCGTTGATAAGCACGTTGGCATCCACTGCCATACCGAGTGTCAGCACAAGCCCCGCAATACCACTGAGGGTTAGTACGGCCTTGAAGCTCGCTAGGATACCGAGCACGAAGAAGCTATTAACAATAAGCGCGATGTTCGCTACCATGCCAGGCTTGAAGCCATACATCATGCACATGTAGCACATCAGTAGCAGGAGTGCCACACCGAAAGATATCATCCCTGCTCGGATAGAGGCTGCCCCGAGGGTCGGACCCACTACGTTCTCCTGCTCGATCACGACAGTCGTCTCCATCTTACCCGAGTTGAGGACGTTCGCTAGGTCGCTAGCCTCTGTTACGGTAAAGTTACCAGTAATCTGGCTATTGCCACCTGTAATCTCTTGGTTTACATTAGGGGCAGAGTACACCACGCTGTCGAGAACGATAGCGATACTTCTACCTACGTTTTCCTTGGTCAGACGTGCCCACTTCTGTCCGCCCTCTAGACTCATCTGCATAGACACCATAGGCTCGTTGCGCCCATACTGAGTATCGAAGTCGCTACGGGCGCTCGATACAGCATCCCCACCGAGGTCGGGCTTCATAGAGCGATTGGTGCGTATAGCATACAGAGCATAAGTATCAGTCGCAACCTTGGTCTGAGGGTCACGCTCTGGCGACGATCCCCACATCAGGCTTAGGTCTTCACGGATGAGCTTGCGCTCCTTAGCTTCCTTGAGGATGGCATCGATCTTATCGAGGTCAGCAGCCTTGGCATAGCCTACCACTGGAGACTCGGCATAGCCCGAGGGCTGTAGGTAGGCGAATAGGCCATCAGCCTTGGTCTCTGTCGTCTTGGGGGCCTCAGCCTTTACACTATCTGTAGCCACGCTATCGCCTACGACGGCATCTACCTGAGTGCTATCCTGAGCTACAGGCGCAGTGGCCGTAGGCTCGCCTAGGCGAGTAGCGGCAGCGATGAGGTCTTCCTGCACCTCAGCGAACGTATAGGTACGCCAAAACTGAAGATTAGCACTGCGCTGCAGTAGGGCTCGTACACGCTCGGGGTCCTCGACACCTGGCAGCTCTACGAGGATACGTCCCTGTCCCTCTAGACGCTGTAGGTTAGGAGCCACCACGCCGAAGCGGTCGATACGAGCACGGATAACGTTAAACGAAGCATCGATAGCACTATCGTACTGCTCACGTACTAGCTCGATAACCTCGGCATCAGTCGTATTCGTCGTAATCTGATCACGTAGACTGCCCGAGCCGAAAAGTACTGACAGCTTGCCCTGAGGCTCTAGACGCTTGTACTCCGTAACGAAGGCATTGACGAAGTCGCCATCAGCGCCTGCACTGCTAGCCAGCTCAATAGCTTTGTTGAAGTTGGCATCCTCACTGTCGTTAGCTAGCGAACGTAGCAGGTCGCCGGCATTGAGCTTGAGGACTACATTCATACCACCCTTGAGGTCGAGACCCAGCCCAATCTGCTGTGCTCTAGCCTCCTGCAGTGTGTAGCCCAGCCATACCTTCTCCTGTGCCATGGAGTCTAAGTAGGCACGTCCCTTCTCTGCGCCCATAGACTCAGCCTTACTGTCGTAATGCTGTACTACGAAGCCAAAAGAGAAGTAGTATGCACAAATTAGCGCCAGACACGAAACGATGGTGATTACTAATCCTTTGTTTTGCATCTTAATCTATAATGGTTTATTACTTTACTACTCAGCAAGTTGCCCCTTGCCTAGACCTCGATAGAGTTAATACTCAGACGAACCTACGCCAAAGGCTTGGGCAAAGATAGCCAAAATTAGTCTAACTGGCTCTATCTATTTACCTTTATGTCGAGAGCCTGACAGGCGTTTACACTGCCCGAAACAAGGGAAAGCAAAATCCCCCCTCTAGGTCAAGAAGCGCTCCCTAGTAAGTGCACAACTGTACACCAACGAGTGGACAACAGTACACTAGTTAGCGAACGAACGTAGCACAGCACCACAGAGCAACTAGAGCCAATTAGGGGGAAGCTAGACTCTCTATAAAACAGCTCCAGCCTAGGGCGCAGTAAGCGTCCTAGACTGGAGTGTAGAGAAAAGGGCATTGCCCCGCTAAGCGAAAAACAGATAGGTCGCCAGCACAGCCGCAATACAGCCCGCTAAGTCTGCGAGCAACGAGTAACCAAGGACATAAGAGCTACGCTTAATACCGATAGAGCCGAGGTACAGAGCTATCACATAGAAAGTCGTATCACAAGCACCCTGCACCGTACAGGCCAAACGCCCCACGAAGCTATCAGCCCCGTGTGTCTGCATCGCATCGACCATCAGCCCTCGTGCACCACTACCACTGAGGGGTTTCATCAGCATCGTTGGCAAAGCCTCTACCCAGCTAGTATCTAGCCCCAGCCACGAGACTACAGCGGTCAAGCCCGAGGAGAGCAAATCCATAGCTCCCGAGGCACGGAAAACACCGATACCTACCAGCATAGCGATAAGGTATGGTATAATGCCTACGGCCGTCGTAAAGCCCTCTTTGGCCCCCTCGATGAAGGCATCGTAAACGTTCACCCCACGGCGCAGACCAGAGAGTAGGAAAAGCAACATCATCCCCACTAGCATCATAGCAGATATGCCCGCACTGACACGGCTAAAGACCTCTAGAGACACAGCCGTAGATGCGTAGTAAATCCCCCCGAAAAGTAAAGCTACTAGGGCGTAGACGAGGAGCAAGGGGGGCGCTAATAGGTTGATACGCTGCCTCAGCCCCACCAACAGCATAGCCGTGAGCGTCGAGACCGTCGTGGCCAGCAGTATCGGGATAAAGACATCAGCAGGATTGCTCGCCCCAGCCTGCATACGGAAGGCTATGATAGAGGTCGGGATGATGGTTAGGCCACTTGCGTTGAGCGCTATGAACATCATCATAGCATCGCTCGGCTCATCCTTGCGGGGATTCAGCTCTTGCAGGGCATTCATCGTCTTGAGTCCGAGAGGCGTCGCAGCATTATCCAGCCCTAGGACGTTCGCAGAGATATTCATAAAGATGTTGCCCATGGCGGGATGCCCTTTGGGTACAGAGGGGAAGAGGACCGAGAGGACGGGCGACACCAGACGGGCGAAGGTATCGATGAGGCCACTGCGCTCGGCTATCCTCAGGAAGCCCAGCCAGAGCGACAGCACGCCCGTCAGGTAGAGGGAAATCTCGAAGCCATTCTTGCTCTGCTCGAAAGTCGCCGACATAATGCGCTCGAAGACAGAGAAGTCGCCCGAGAGGCAGAGCGCGCCCAAAGCTACCACGCCTGCTATCACAAAGAAGGCGATGAATATATAATTGAGTACCATTTATTATGTATAGGTATATCTATCTGCCCGCAAAGATACAGAGATTGGGTACATCAGATATAGAGCGCCCGACAATCTAGGCCCTCAGACTCCCTTAGTGAAGTAAAAACTTGAGGTCATACACCTCTTGATGCCCCTCCTTATTACGTAGATAAACAGCTAGGACGGCTACAGCATACCGAGGAACTAAGGCCTGCAATTCTTGGCGGGCATTAGCCTGTAGTGCTTTTAGCCATGCTAGGCTCTCGCCCTCGCCTAGAGTAGCGACTAAGGCTCCATCTAGAGCATACAAGCGGACAAAAGCGCTACTCCCCTCTTCGGACTCTAGGCGCTTGATGATGTGCTCTAGGCGTTCTGCCACATCCTCGCCATCTATACGGACAGCACTAGCTCCTGTAGCCTGCGAGTTGGGAGCAGTAGGAGTAGCGTAGCTTTGCTCCTTGCGGGCAGGCATCCAGATACTGGGCATTGGACCGAGTCCGACACGCTCTAGCGCAACGCCACGACGCGAGCGCAGACCCTTGGGCCAGGTAGTGCTATCGTAGTGGACTTGGTCCACAAGCATCTGCCCTCGATATAACTGCAGTACGAAGCCCGCATTACGTAGCTGGGGCAGATTAGCCTGTATCACCTTGGTAGGCTCGGCCGTGGGATAAGCGCTGAGGAGCTGCTCGGGCGAGCGGGTCAGCACGTAGTAGCCCCCAGGATGGAGGGGCTGCGTGAGACGGCTCATCGGGTAGCGCTTGATACTCAATGAGTCTAGCCCCAGACCTATGCTGTACTGCTCCAGCGAAGTGCTCACATCACCGCAGTGGTATAGCTCCAGATACTCCACAGAGCCCGTGAGCGGATTAGCCATCACTTCGCTGAGGAGAAAGTCTGTCGAGGGCTTAGCACTCGGCGCACTAGGCTCCTCTGTCTCGGGCTGTCGTTCGCCCTCCTCTGCAGGGGCGCCGTGCATCAGACTAAGCTCCGAGAGATAAACGCCCTGCCGATACTGCTGTGTGTAGGCCGAGTAGATAGCAAGTGTACTCTGACTGGGGAGCGAGGTTGGGTACTCTATCTGAGCCACCAAATCGAGCATACCAGCCTCGCGCCCTGGCAGATAGAGCAGTAGGTCGCCGGCTGCGCTACGGCGCACCCGATAGTGCAAGCCCTGTGCTAGCTCTGTCGCCAGGACACTATGCTCTAGGAGTATGCGGTCTTGAGCTCGATTATGCTTATACCCCTCGTTGCTTGCCTCTAGAGCAATCTCCCGTAGGCTTAGGTTCTGGGGGCCGGCCGTGAAGCAAAGCGCTAGATAGCGCAGGCGCTGAGCCTCGCCCCCTAGCTGTGCAAGCAAAAGGCAAGTGTAATTATAGGCTGTAGGATGTCGCTCTAGACGAAGTAAGCCTTGCCAAGAGCAGTCCTCGGCAAGGCTTACAGGGGTATGTATTAGGCTGGTCGTACGTGCTGTGCGCGCAGAGAGGGCTATCGCTCCGCCCACAATGCTGTAGTCGGCTCTGTCGCCCTGCCAAGCTGTAGGTAGTGGACCCGCCTGACTTAATTCGGCCTGCCACACCACACGCTGAGCATATAGATGCCCCACTGAGAGGAGCAGGAAGGCAAATAATACGAGATGAATTGATGATAGGCGCTGCATAGCGTTTAGAAAGTGTTTAGTGCAGCCTTAGCTCCTGCTCTATGAGTGCATAGGCTGCGCGATTGAGATTGTAGCCATCTGTTGTATACTGGATATCAAGTTTTCCGTATGCGTTACAGAGCTTCTCATTGAGGGGGATATACTCAAGCTCTGAGAGGATAGCTACAGCCGACTGCATGAGCGGATTGAATTCGTCCCATAATCTATTGTCGCAGTCCACACGGAAGTGCGTCTTTGGTAGCTCCAATACCGAGATATGGCACTTAGGGTTAAGGCGTCGTACAGCTCTTATCAGCTCGAGGGTATGCTCTACGAGCTCGGCAGGCTGACAGCGCTGCTTGCGCAGG
>CAMBHQ010000075.1 GCA_945867245.1 uncultured Porphyromonas sp. | reverse complement strand
CCCTAGAGGGCGAGTACAAGCATGTGCAGGCCTATGGCTTCGAGTGGGGACGTGTCGGAGACCCTGTGCAGTTTGTGTACAGCAAAACCTTCGATACGCACGCCAAGAAAAACGAGATAGCGGCCATAGAGCCCGTAGATAGACCGACGACCCTCGGGGCGAAGGTCTTCCGCATCCGCTTCGCTAAGCGTTTGCCCGAGGAGATACATCCCGAGGCACATATCGCCCTAGAGAATATGCGCAAGGTACCTAGCGTCGTCTTTGCCGACAACGTGATACGCAACAACCGAGCTCGTGGGGCGCTTTTCAACACACCGATGCCCGTAGTCGTGCGTGGCAACCACTTCGACCACATATCGGGCTCTGGTATTGTCGCCAGTACCGACTGCAACCAATGGTTCGAGAGCGGACAGACACAGCGACTCCTCATCGAGCAGAACACCTTCACCGACGTGCTCACTAGCCTGTACCAGTTCACAGAGGCAGTCATCACTCTACACCCTGTTATCCCTGAGCCCGAGCACCAGCGTCAGCCCTTCTATGGGGACGGCAAGCGTGGTATCTTGATCCGAGATAACGTCTTCCGCACCTTCGATACGCCTCTACTATTCGCCCGCAGTGTCAAGGGGCTCGTCTGGGAAGATAGCAACAGAATAGAGCCTACCAAGACCTATCCTAAGTACCACTGGAATCAAGAGCGCTTCCGCCTCGAGTACTGCAAAGACATTCGCCTACCTCAGTAATACATCTAATAATGATTTGATATGGACAAACATGATAAGCTCGACGAAATCGACCTACGCATCCTACGGGCCTTACAAGAGAACTCTCGCCTAACGGTCAAAGAGCTGGCAGAGGTAGCCCACCTAACACCCTCGCCGACACACGACCGCGTCAAGCGCCTAGAGCGCGAGGGGTATATCGACCGCTATGTAGCCGTACTGAGTCGGCGCAAACTCGGGAGCGGACTGACTGTACTCTGCAATATCCGCCTCAAGCAGCACAACCTAGACATCATACAGGAGTTTATGCAGTCGGTGCAGGGACTCGAGGAGATCCGCGAGTGCTACAATACCTCGGGGGAGTACGACTTTATGATTAAGCTACAGGTCGACGACATGGCACATTACCAGGAGTTCGTCCTCAAAAAGCTGGGGGCACTGGGTTGTATCGGTAGCCTGCATAGTATATTCGTTATCGGAGAGGTCAAGCGAGAGCTCGGGCTCAAGCTGTAAGCCGAGTCGAGCAAAAGTGCCCTCTCGTAGGGGCATAATAACATTCGGGGGCTGTGGTAAGTACTACCACAGCCCCCGAATGTTTGCTTGCTATAGTTCGTTAGTAGTCGTTACTAACGCTGTTGCCACTAAAGCGGCGTATGCGTGCCTGCATACAGGCACCGATAAGCCCAGCACGGTCCCCTAGCTCTGCCGTAACAATCTCTGTATCTCTGTTCACGATGTTGAGCGAATAGGTACGTACCACGGGCAGTATAGACTCTAGTAGGTAGTCACCCGTCTGGCTGAGCGAGCCTCCGATAACTACCATCTCGGGGTTAAGGGTATTGATAAGACCTGCTATCTGGCGACCGAGCTTGGCCCCTAGCTCACCCAGTAGCTCGAGCACCAGTACATCCTCCTGCTTAGCGGCCTTGATGATGGCCTCTAGACTTAACTCTTGGCCAGACAAGACTAGCTCAGAGAGAATAGATGATTCGCCCGCACGGATGCGATCGACAATCATACGACGGAGCGCACTGCCACTTACCTCAGTCTCGAAGCAACCCTTCTTACCGCAGTGGCAGATGATCTGGTTGTCGAAGGCCGTGATATGTCCTATCTCACCCGTGAATCCTGACTTACCTAGATGTATCTTGCGGTCTATGATGATACCCAAGCCGATACCCCAGCTAGCGTTAATATAGAGCATATTGCGTGGCTTGCTGTGCCGGCATACGCCCTGAGTGTACTCCCCGTAGGTCATACCACGCGTATCGTTATCTAGGCTAACGCGCGTGCCTATACGCTCACCTAATACCTCCGCTAGGGAACGTGTTGGGTCGAAGTTGAAAAGGTTATGGCTCTCCCCTGTCATGGGGTTGATACGCCCAGGGATGTTGAAGTTGATGTTGAGTATCTCGCGCATCTTGTGCCCCGATAGGCTTACATGCTCTTTCACTAGCTCGCAGAGCTGGCTGAGTGCATCCTCGCTATTCTCTAGTTTGTAAGGCACTTCGTAGGCTGTATAGCGCAGCACGCCCACGATGTCAATAATGCCTATATTGATATACTCGTGCTTGACATCGACCCCGATGAAGTAGGCCGCCTCTTCCTGCAGCTTGTAGAGGATAGGATAGCGTCCGCCGGGTATCTCTAGCTTGCCCGCAGTGGTAATCCACCCAAGGCGCTGTAGCTCTGAGACAAGTTTGGTAACGGTAGGGATGCTAAGTCCTACGAGCTTGGCCAGCTCGTTAATCGTTGTAGAGCCTACAGAGATCAACTCTGCTATAAGTTTACGCTTAACCTCCGACTTAGTCCCTTCCTCGAGTTCGCGTAGTCTGTTGTATCCGGTCATAATTAACTAAAGTGTGTTAGAGATGTTTATCTTAGGATGGTATAAGTGTTATAGTCTAGTTCTTAGGGCTTCGGCCACGTTCGCCAGAGGGCTTACGGCCTTGGTTACGGCTCTGCCCCGAGCGTCTGCGCCCTTGTCCGCCACCAGAGGTACGCCCCGAGCGTCCACGGCGACCACCTCTAGAGCGCTTCCGAGCTGGCTCGTAGACCGGTGCCTCGCCCAGTGTCTCGGGCACGGATAGGCGCTCTAGCGTCCTGCCGAGGAAGTGCTCTATCTCGGCAAAGTCGCTCTGCTCGTCCTCGCCAACGAGGGTCATAGCCAGCCCCTCCTCGTTGCCCCCTCGGGCGGTACGTCCTATGCGGTGCACATAGTCCTCGGGGTCGTGTGGCATATCATAGTTGACCACAATGCGGATGTTGTCGATGTCTATGCCTCGGGCTACAATATCGGTAGCGATGAGTAGGTCTATCGTCCCCGCTTTGAAGGCACGCATCACCTCCTCACGCTCCGTCTGCCCTAGGTCGCTATGCATCTGAGCGGTATTGATACCGAGCTTACGCAGACGTCGCTCTACCTCCTTGCACTTAAGCTTACTCGAGCAGAAGACGATACTGCGCTCGGGCGAATGCTGGGCAAAGAACAAGGCCAAGAGGTCTATCTTCTGCCGCTCGTAACAGATATAGGCTTGCTGTACGATGCTCTCGGGCGGACGGCTGATGGCGATCTCTACCTCAGCGGGGTCCTTGAGAATTGTGTGGGCAAACTTCTTAATCTTAGGAGGCATCGTAGCTGAGAACATTACCGTCTGACAGTCTGCTGGCAGCTGGCTATGTATCTGTAGGATATCCTCCATAAAGCCCATATCAAGCATGCGGTCAGCTTCGTCTAGCACGAAGTAAGATACCGAGCCGAGGTCGGCCTGCTGTAGATTGAGCATAGAGATGAGTCGGCCAGGTGTAGCGATGACAATATCTACCCCCTTGGTCAGCCCACGCTGTTGCTGAGCGAAGGTAATACCATCGGTACCGCCGTAGATAGCTGTAGAGCTAACGGGGAGGAAATAGCTGAAGCCATCTATCTGCTGCTCAATCTGTACGGCCAGCTCGCGCGTCGGGGCCATAATAACGGCATTCACCTTGTCCTCGGGGAGCTCTCCGCGGCATAAGCGATTGAGGATAGGTAGCAGATAGGCTGCTGTCTTGCCCGTCCCTGTCTGGGCGCAGGCTATCATATCGCGCCCCTCTAGTAGGAGTGGGATAGTGGCTTCCTGAACGGGTGTGGCCTCGTCGAAGCGCATCGCCTCGAGACCGTCGAGGACCTCATACTCTAGGTCAAATTCCTCAAATCTCATATTGTCTATAATCTGTCTATTACAAAGGTAGGCATTTTATTTATTATAGCTTAATAAATTGTCTATTAGATTTATAGTCTGATACCCATCTAGAGACTAAGCGTATAACAGAAACCTCGCCCTAGCGGTTAATAACCACTAAGGCGAGGCCTTTTATTTAGCTGGCCCCTCTGGCAACGCCTACTAGACGAGGCCAGAAGAGGCTATCAAGCAATAGTTTAATCTGCCTGCTCTACAGCCTTGGCACGCTGGCGCTGGGCCACTTCGTAAGCAATAGGCGTAGCCACGAAGAGCGTACAGAAAGTACCGAAGACTACCCCGAGGAGAATTACGAAGGTAAAGCCCATCATAGATGCCCCCCCGAAGAGGAACACGATAAGCATCACTAGGAAGGTCGTAAACGAGGTGTTGAAGGTACGGCTGAGCGTAGAATTGAGGGCTCCATTAATAATACCGAAGCGTTCGCTCTTGGGATGCAAGCCAATCTCCTCGCGGATACGGTCGAAGACGATTACCACGTCGTTGATCGCATAACCAATGATGGCTAGGATAGCCGCAATGAAGTTCTGGTCAATCTCCATCGTAAAGGGCATAAACTTCCAGGTCATGCTATATAGAGCGATGATAAGCAGCGTAGTAGCCGTTACAGAGGCGAAGGCCCCGATAGAGAAGGCGACATTGCGGAAGCGGATGAGGATGTATAGCGCCATGAAGACGAGCGCCAGCACTACGGCAATGAATGCGCTCTGCTTGATATCGCTACTCATGCTTGCGCTTACCTTCTGCGAATTAACGATGTGCTCGTTGCTATTCACAAAAGCATCGGCAGTGGGTTCAGTCTTATAGAAACCCTTAACGCCGTCATAGAGCTTAGTCTTGATTTCATCCTCTACGCTTGGGCTTTCTTCCTCTATCTTGTAGTTCGTAGAGATACGCACCTGATCGCCTTCTGTACCGATAGAGGTCAAGACGAGCTTGCCGTCGAAGGCTGGCGACAGCTGATTGCGCAGCTGGTCGATGCTTACCTTTTGGTCAAACTTCACGATATAGTTGCGACCACCCGAGAACTCGATACCCTGATTGAGGCCCACAGTAAAGAAGCTCACACAACCGATGATTAGTAGCGCAATCACTGCACCATAGCCACGCTTGCGTGCCCCTAGAATATTGTAGTTGTTATTCACGAGGAAGTTGCGACTAATGCTGGTCGTATAGTCAACCCCCTTGAGGCTACCACGCTTATCGAGCCACTCGAAGATAAGACGCGTTAGGAACACGGCCGTAATGAACGAAGCCACCAGACCGATAATAAGCGTCGTAGCAAAGCCACGGATAGGACCTGTACCGAAGTAGAAGAGTACGACACCAGTGATAATCGTCGTAAGGTTGGAGTCGAAGATAGCGCTGAAGGCATTACCATAACC
>CAMBHQ010000074.1 GCA_945867245.1 uncultured Porphyromonas sp. | reverse complement strand
CTAGGACAGTGCCCACACGTATGTCGAGCTTGAGGAAGTCCTCGAATTGTATATCCTCTGCCACGGGCTGAGCCTTGCGCTCGGCCGCTTCGTTGGCCGCTTTGGTGGCCTGTAGCTTGGCTATCTGTGCCTCTACGGCTGCATCCTCTATCTTCTCGAAGAGTAGCTCTGCCTTGCCTAGCTGATGTCCACTAGGCAGTAGGTCGATGCTCCCGAGGGTCTCCCAGTCGAAGGCCTGGCTCTGGAGCATGCCGAGTAGGCGCTCGCTGCTGAAGGGGAGGAATGGGGCGAAGGCTGTCGTGAGGTTAGCCGTAATCTGTAGTGCTAGGTTGAGGATGGTCGCCACACGAGGCATGTCGGTCTTGGCCAGCTTCCAGGGCTCGGTGTCGGCTAGGTACTTATTGCCGATGCGGGCGAGGTTCATGGCTTCTTTGAGCGCCTCACGGAAGTGGTAGTGCTCTAGCTCGCGCTCGAGCTTGGCCTTGATGCTAGCGAGCTCGGCGATGGTCTCACGGTCGTAGTCTGTTAGCTCGCCACGCTCGGGGACACGCCCCTCGAAGTACTTCTCGGTGAGGACCAGTGCACGATTGACAAAGTTGCCGTATATGGCCACAAGCTCGTTGTTGTTGCGTGCCTGGAAGTCGCGCCACGTGAAGTCGTTGTCCTTGGTCTCGGGCGCATTGGCCGTGAGCACATAGCGGAGTACATCCTGCTTACCAGGGAAATCTACGAGGTACTCGTGTAGCCATACGGCCCAGTTGCGACTGGTCGAGATTTTGTCGCCCTCTAGGTTGAGGAACTCGTTGGCGGGGACGTTCTCGGGCAGGATATACGAGCCCTCGGCGCGGAGCATAGCAGGGAAGACGATGCAGTGGAATACGATGTTGTCCTTGCCGATGAAGTGTACGAGCTTGGTGTCCTCGCTCTTCCACCAGGTCTCCCAGCTGTCGGGCAGTAGCTCCTTGGTATTGCTGATGTAGCCGATGGGGGCATCGAACCACACGTAGAGCACCTTGCCCTCGGCCCCCTCTACGGGTACGGGGATACCCCAGTCGAGGTCGCGACTCACGGCACGTGGCTGTAGGCCGAGGTCGAGCCAGCTCTTGCACTGTCCGTAGACATTGCTCTTCCACTCTTGGTGTCCCTCTAGTATCCACTGGCGCAGGAAGGGCTCGTGCTTGTCGAGGGGCAGGTACCAGTGCTTGGTCTCCTGTAGGACAGGTACATTGCCCGTGATGGCGCTCTTGGGGTTAATAAGGTCGGTAGGGGCAAGGCTAGTACCGCAACTCTCGCATTGGTCTCCGTAGGCTCGCTCGTTTTGGCAGTGCGGGCAAGTACCAGTAATGTAGCGGTCGGCTAGGAATTGCTTAGCCTCGGCATCGTAGTACTGCATAGAGCTCTGCTCGATGAACTCGCCCTTGTCGTAGAGCTTGCGGAAGAAGTCCGCTGCGTGCTGGTGGTGAATAGGCCCTGAGGTGCGGCTGTAGATATCGTGCATAATGCCGAGGCCCTCGAAGCTATCCTTGATGATAGCGTGGTAGCGGTCTACGATGTCTTGTGGGGTAACGCCCTCCTTCTGGGCGCGTATCGTGATGGGTACACCGTGCTCGTCGCTACCGCCTATCATCAGCACCTCTTCGCCCCGTAGGCGTAGGTAGCGTGCGTAGATATCGGCAGGTATGTAGACGCCAGCGAGGTGTCCGATATGCACAGGCCCATTGGCATAGGGCAGTGCAGTAGTGATAAGTGTGCGCTTAAAAGTCTTGTTATTCATATTGCCTACAAAGGTAATATATTATAGTGGTCAGTGGCTAGTAGTCGGTGGGCAGTACTCGGTGTTTAGAGGTCAGATGCTGACCACTAGTTACTAATCACTGCCCACTGACTACTGCCCACTAAATACCTACTGCCGTACGAAGTGTAGGCGCAGGGGCGTATAGGTCATATCGCCCATGATGCCTAGGACGTTGGCCCACGATGGCGCTAGGGGTTCGAAGTCGTAGATGGTCATCTCTAGGACCTCTGCTTTATCGCTATTCTGCGTGATGCGCAGGCCGATATTCGCCTCTCTGAGGCTCTGTTGCGTAGCGTCAAACTTGATATTGACACCTGGTAGCGAATAGATACCAAATGAGGCACTGCCCGAGGACTCGTACAGCTCTAATATCTTCTCATCGCTGAGTCTGAGTTTGCCCTGCTTGGGTAGATAGTTGGCGAGCTTGCCCGTAAGGCTTGTGCTGAGGTTGTACTCCATTACGCCTCCGCTGAGCGAGAGTTTATCACCACTGTTGATGGACATAATCTCGTCCACCTTGGCCTCATAGCCATTATCGGGACTCTCTAGATAGGCCTTATTGACCACGGCCTTGAGGAGCCACTCGCCCGACAGGTTTTGTGGGCCGGTGATGGTGATAGCTAAGCTCCCATTAACCCCCTCGGCAAAGCCCTCACGCTCGGCAAAGTGCAGTATAATCTTATCCTTGCCTGCCTCGTGCCGGAGCATACGTATCTGGAAAGTCCCTGTATTACGGTTGCGTGCTACGGTGATGCTCTGCCCCTTGACAAACTCGTAGTGCTCGCCGAGTACAGCTGTGCTCTTGGGGTCTATCTCTAGGTCTATAACGGTCGGAGTAGAGACACGGTAGCGCCCTGTCATACTGCTGAGCTCTATAGCGAAGGTGCCGATATAGGCGAGCTTGTCTTCGTTCTTGGTGAAGGAGAACAGATAGCCATCTTTGCCGAGCAAGTTAACGAGGCAGTAGTCTTTTACCCCGATGATATAGCCCTCTAGTTGCTGAGGTAGGAGGGCTATCTGTAGGATCTTAGCCTCTTCGCGCTCACGTAGGCTAGTGAGCGTAATCTTGGCGCTCGTCTCACCAGCCTTGAGGACGAAAGCATCTGCATCGACACTAAAGTCTTCGCCCACGAGGGCCGTACCTGATAGGCGGTAGGGTATTCTGAGGTCAGCCTTGGGTGCCGTCTGTGCCGTGAGTACAATATCTACACTATTCTTCCCCAGAGTGTACTGCATCTGGTCCAGGTAGATTTGGGGGGAGAGGTCTGCGCTAGGCCTATCACTGCGGCAAGCGGAGCAGGCCAGCACGAGTAATAGGTATAGGAATATGCGTTTCATACTGTCGGGCTATTTACTTAGCGTTATCATTATACTCTTTCTTGATAGCTGCCTCACGTGCTGCCTCGTCGGCATTCAGTGGGCGTGGGTCGGGGAGCTTGTAAGCTCTTTTGCCAGTGTTCTCCTTGAGTATTGGGGGGAGTTCTTCGCTCTTCTCGCAGGAGGCGAAGGAGCATACTATAGCGAGGGTTATTAGGGCTAATATTGCTTGTTTCATAATGCCATGGGTGATTACTCAGTAATGAAATCGGTGTATCCTGGGTTCTGCTCCAGAGAGGAGAGCTGCACATCACTCGGAGGGATAGGGAATGTGTACATATAGGACTCTGTGGTGTATGCTCGTGCGTTGTATATACTCGTAAAGGCTGGTGCACCACAGCGTTTTAGCTCAAAGAATCGGTCGCCCTCCATAAACAGCTCCTTGCGTCGCTCCCGTAGGATGTTCGCTAGCAGAGGGCTTAGGTCTTTGCCCGTGGCATCTTTGCGGATAAGCTCTGTCGTCGATACGGCGGGCAATGTAGCGCTGGTGAGCTCTGTGTAGTCGGCTATCCTTAGTCGGCGTAGCGCATTGAGCCTAGCGAGCGCTGCTGTCTCTTGCCCGAGATGGCACTCAGCCTCTGCAGCGATAAGCGCCATCTCGGCCGAACGCATACCGCAGAAATAGTACTTCTGCACCTGTCGCTTGCTATTGAACCACTGCTGATATCTGCTGTCTTTGGCCCTCTCGTTCTCTGGGAAAAGAGAGATAAGCCTAGCGCTCACAGGACGAGCCTGTATGAATGATAGGGCGTTGGTAAAGGTCTGCGTACCCGTGATGACCCGATAGCTTTTGAGCAATTGACTGCCCGATAGCTCGCCCTTGCCCTCAAACATAGTACGATAGGCGTCGCCCTCTACGAGAGGACGAGTAGCTAAGACCTTATTACTAGCATCTAGAGCCTGCTGCCACTGCTCGGCCCAATGATACAGGCGAGCGAGGTAGCCCCAGCATACCTCAGGAGTGAAGCGATAGATAGCATCTTTGTTGTCTAGTGCTATGGCAGCTTTGAGGTCCTGCTCTATAAAGGCTATCGTGGCGGCAAGGCTACTGCGCCCTACCTTGGCATTCATATCGAAAGTTTTTATCAGCGGTAGGCCTAGCTGCTGCTCTGTCTGACCAGCGATGGGCGCCTCGCAGTATAGCCGCATGAGTTGCCAGTAGGCCACGGCTCTCAGAGCGTGCGCTGTGGCTAATACTTTGCGCCCCATCTCGCTGTCTCTATCCTCCACGCCGTCAAGGCAGATGTTGCAGTCGCGGATGACTTCGTAGTTGAGTTGCCATGGGGTATAAGCCGCGGTAGAGCCGAGGACATCACCGACATATACGCGTAGACTACGTCCTGCTACGCCTGTTAGCGAGGGCTCGAAGTCATCTCCGAAGGCTCCGTCCCACTCATTCCACAGTGTGGCAGTGCCCACTAGGTAGTTGGTATTACCTACATCGAGGTCATTCAGATGATTGTGTAGGAGTGCTGAGAACTCCTCGGCACTCTTGGGGACGGTACGTCCGTAGGGTTTGATATCTAGATAATCCTTGCACGCACTGAATGTAGTAGCAAGGAAGACGAGCAGTACTAATGCTCTGATGTATCCTTTGTTCATAAATCTAAGCTCTGATTAAATTCCGAGTGATAGCCCGAAGGTATAGGTGCGAGCCATCGGATAGGTAGCTCCAGGGGTCTCAGGGTCTATGCCTGAGTATGAGCTAATGATAAACAGGTTGTTGGCCGTAAAGGAGAGGCCTATCGAGCTGAAGCCCAGATAGCGCTTCGTCCAGCTGGGGTCTAGGCTGTAGCTCAGAGCGACAGAGCCTAGCTTGAAGTAAGATAGGTCCTCTAGCCGAGATGCCCGTGTAATAGAGCCCGCTGATGGTACGTAGTTGCTCAGCCCTAGATAAGTGCCATAGGCATCGATAAGGCGTGGGTAGCCCGTTGTCGTAGGGTTGCTGCTAGTCCAGCGGTTGGTAACCTCTCTACGTACATTGAGGTGATGGACGTATAGGTCATTATCTACCGTCGGTATCGGCTCTATACGTGGGTTACTAATTGCCGAGGCCGTGGCAGGGCGTTTGAGGTCATCGACAACCTTAGCTCCCATCGAAAATGATCCCCCGAGGCTTAGCGCCAGCCTGCGCCAAGAGAGTGTCAGGGAGTAACCCCCATTGTATGGCGCACTAG
>CAMBHQ010000073.1 GCA_945867245.1 uncultured Porphyromonas sp. | reverse complement strand
TGCTCGGCTTTACTGCGGTTGGTGAGCTCCAGCACACTCAGTATATTATCCTCTACCGACAGCTTGCGGTAGATAGAGGCCTCCTGCGCCAGATAGCCGATACCGGCCTTGGCGCGCTTGTACACGGGATACTTCGTGATATCCTCGTCATCTAGGTAGATGCGCCCTGCGTTGGGCACCACCAACCCTACGGTCATATAGAAGGTTGTGGTCTTACCTGCACCATTGGGGCCTAGAAGTCCTACAATTTCACCCTGATTAACCTCGATAGATACGTGGTTTACGACAGTACGTGTACGATATTTCTTGACTAGGTCCTCTGTCCTTAGTTTCATATTCTTTCGTTCGTTTGGGACAAAGATACGGCTTTTATGGGGGACTTCAGTAAGCTCCTGACTACTTGACAAGCCTACGCCCATCCTCTACGAAGCGACGAGTTATATGCTCTGCCCCGTAGAAATTGAGATGAGTATTATCAGCCAAAACAGGTACTGACCCTAACATCAGGTTCTGCGGGATATACAGCGTCAAGTCTATCCACGACACCTGAGGATATTTCTCCTGAACAAGTGTTTTTATCCGCTCGCTATAGGCTCTAGATTTCTTATATTTCTCATCTCGAAAATCCTGATTCGCGAGATTGATTCCCAGGTCTAGCAAAGGATATTCTTTCCAGAAAACTCTATTCACGTAGTCTCCTGAATATATGACGTACACTTTCTTTCCCCGAGCCAACAGATAGGACAAAGTCCTATCTAGCCCCTCGCAAAGATCGAAGCCCCCCTTATAGTAATGTGCCCCTCCCCAGAAAGATGACAAGATAACGACATCATACCTGTCTAGATTCTTGTGTATAACACGATCCCTCTCCTGATCTAAATCGTAGCATTGACTAGATGGATGACGCTCATAATTGATGAAGTATGGTTGTCCTGGAATTGATACTGCATAGGCAGACCACCCCTCACGTTTGCCCAAAGTATCGAAGAACACGTCTAGATGACCTGTATACGAATCGCCTGCTATCAATACAGTCGGAGATTTAGACTTATCACCTATGAGTCCATCGCCCTCCAATGTTTCTACTAGAAGACCTGTATTCCTCTTACCCCAAGCATAGACTTCCTTCGGAATAGCTTGAATACGCAGGATATTAGAGGAATGATACAAAGCCAAGACAAGGATCGCAGGCATTAGGTAATATAGCCCCAAACTTTTTCCGAAGCCGATACGCTGATGTCGTGTCGGTTGCTCGACCAAATAATAGCTAAGCACAGAGAGTAAGGTCATAAGAATCACTGCCACCACTAGTTGCCTAGGTTCTAGAGGCCCAATGCCATAGACATAGCGCATCCAGGACAAGACGACCCAGTGCCAGAGATACAGAGAGTACGAGATTTTACCAATCCACACCACAAAGCCATTCGACAAAAGGCGCGACACCCAAGTTGGCTGGCCGTTGAGATAGATCAAGCCAGTCACCGATATGCAGGGAATCAAGCTGGCAATACCCGGGAATAGGGGGGGGTAAATAACTCACTGGTATAGAAGCATATACAAACAACACAAAGGCACAAAAGGCTATAAACACTCGCACGAATAGGACTAGGAGTCCACTTGAGTAGACCATCGGTAGAAGCCATAGCTAGCAGAGACCCAACCAACATCTCGGGCACACGCAAGTGGGGCATATAGTAGGGATCCCAAGTAATCCCCCAATCAGCCAAATTGATAAATGATGTCCCCAGAGTTAGCCCCCCTAAAGCCAACAGAATAGGATACTTATTACGACGCGTCCAGTCATAGCGGAGTAATAAAATCAATAGTATTGGGAAGACGAAATAGAACTGCTCCTCCACGGATAAAGACCATATATGCAGGAAAGGCTTATCCTCTGTCGTGGGGTCCGAATAACTCACCCCTCTCATAAAATAGAGATTAGCAGCGAAGAATGTAGATGCAACAGCTGATTTCTTGAGAGCGATAAAATGCTCCTCCACACGCATCAGGTAGCTCCCAACCAAAAGACTCGTAAACAATACGATAAAAAAAGCAGGCAGAATGCGCTTGATGCGTCTCAGATAAAACTCCTTAAATGAGAAGCTATCCCTAAGAAGATCTCGATAAATAATAGAGGTAATCAAGTATCCTGATATCACGAAAAAGATATCCACACCCAAGAAGCCACTCGGCATCCAAGCCGAATTGAGATGAAAAATGATGACAGAGAGTACCGCGACAGCACGTAGGCCATCTATATCTGCTCTGTATTGTGAGATGATCATACTACAATTAAATATCTTTAGTCCGTAAAAGTATTCAAAAAGAAAAGGCGAAACAAGCTAAGTCTAGCTTCTATCCCTCCTCCTCGCACCAGCTCAGCGTGGTGCCGTACAGATGCCCGAGACGGGCATACAGTGCCTCGACTTCGTCCGCCCTGAGGCTTACCACTAGACGACAGCGCTCTACGAAGTCCTGCTCTATAATCCTAGCACCGCTATCCTTGACCAGACGCATGACCTCGCCCATCAGCTCGTAGCCGAAGTCTACCTCGAAGCTTCGCTCGATGATACGCTCTATACGCTCCGCCGCCATTAGCGCCTCGTAAGCTGCCGTGCGATAGGACTCTATTAGACCTGGCGTACCGAGCTTAACACCTCCGAAGTAGCGCACCACTACGACCAGTACCTCCGTCAGGTTTTGGCTAAGCAACTGCCCCAGTATCGGCTTGCCTGCTGTCCCCGAGGGTTCGCCATCATCGTTGCTACGAGTAACAGAGCCATCGGCAGACAAACGATATGCCCAGCAGACATGCCGGGCATCGTAATAGCGCTGTCTAAGGCGTGCCACCTCCTCGAGGGCTTCGGCCTCGCTACGCACCGGTAGGGCATAGGCGATAAACTTACTACGCAGCTGCGTGTACTGCCCCTCACTGGGCCCTGCTATAGTCCAATATGATGCGAGCATAGACCGAGACTCAGGGATATCATTACTAGGCTTAGCCTCGGGCTAGCATACGTTGCTCTAGGCCCTCCACCTGACTGCGGAACTCGGCATCCTGAGCCATCAGGTCCTCCACCTTCTCGACTCCGTGCATCACCGTAGTGTGCTGCTTGAGGCGGAGCTTCTTGGCAATAGCCTTGAGCGTTTGCTCGGTATGCTTACGGCAGAGGTACATCACCACCTGACGAGGCTGAGCGAACTTACGCGCTCTAGAGTTGGAGCGCAGGTCATCGACCTCTATATCAAACTCCTCAGCCACATAGCGGGCTATATCCTCTAGTGTCAGCGTTGGCTTAGTAAGGCTAATAGACTGCCCCATCACCATGGCTGCTATCGTTAGGTCAATGGGTTTGCGCTGTAGCTGAGCCATCGTAAGGAGCGTAGTCATAGCCCCCTCTAGCTCGCGCACGTTACTCTGCATATTATTGGCAATATACTCCACGACCTCTTCGCCCAGCGTTATGCCCGCCTTGGCGACACGGCTACGTAGGATTTTGCGGCGTAGCTCTAGGTCTGGGCGTGCTAGAGGTATCATCATAGACGCACGTATGCGCGTGAGGATACGCTCCTCTATGCCGTAGAACTCTGCAGGAGGCACGTCGCAGGTCAGGATAATCTGCTTATTGAGCAAGGATAAGTGATTGAATATCTCGAAGAAAGCCTGCTGCGTAGCCTCCTTGCCTATTAGCCCCTGAATATCGTCTATAATGAGGACATCCATCTGCTGATAAAACTCTAGGAAGGCCGCCTTGCCGTTGTAACGGGCATCGTTGGCATACTGTAGCTCAAACTTACTACAGGACACATAGCACAGCCGCTTCTCTGGGTGTAGCAGGCGCACACGCTGCCCAATGGCCTGCGAGAGGTGCGTCTTACCCACGCCACTAGGGCCGTAGATAAACAGCACGTTCAGCGGAGCCTGACCAGGACGCATCGCTACGGACTCAGCCACAGCACGAGCCAAATGGTTACAATCACTCTCGATAAAAGTCTCGAAGCTCAGTGCTTCGTTGAATGCACTGACATAGTCCTCGACCTTGCGTTCCTTGGCAGACACCTCGCCTGTAGGGGCTAGCTGAATAGTTTCCTCTGCGAGAACTCAAAGACCATAGCCACATTATCTGGTGTCAGATATATCTGCGACATCAGATTAAACTCCTTGGTATAGTGCTCCTCTAGATGCACATAAAAAGCCTCGGACGACACACGTAGTACCAGTTCACCCGCACGCAGACCCTGTGGCTCTATTGGCTCAATCCAATTGCGCAGGTCCTGCTCGCTAAGCATCGTAGAGAGGAAGGTACGACATTTCTGCCATAGTCCCTTCGCTCGGCTTTGCTCGTCCTCAGTGAATATCTGGGCTCCGTTATTATCGGTCATAACTTATAAATAGGCTTCTTATTGAGTCTTATTACTACACACAAAAGGCCCATCGATTTGAGACTCGTAGGGACGCTTTTGGTAATGCAAAGTTCTACCTTTTCGGGCGAAAAAAAAAACTTGAGAAGGCTTGTATTTTTCAATCTTTCTCTATTATCATCAAACTCAAGCACTTAAAACCCAAGTTATACACAAGCAAAGAATCGGGACTGTATTCAACAATAAATCAAACAGTTAAGATAAAACAAACCGCCTACACACAGACTTATGCACATTCAATAGGGTTTTCTAAGTGTCTTATAAGGGCTGAGTTAGCGAGCGGGCGATAAAAACTTTTCGACAGCTACGCTATCCGAGCACAAGTAGCGACAATAGCCGACGCCCGCTCCCCCTATTAGCGCTCCATTTGCCCACCTACTAGGCGGGCATTGGTCCGCCTAGTAGGTCGACGAAGCTCCGCCTAGTAGGCGGCCACTTGTCCACTCTATAGGTGAACGAGTGTACACTCGCTAGTGAAATAAATCGTGGCCTCCTACCCCAACTTCCTCGCCCCCCTATGAGACTACTGCATAATACGGCACCCGCTTCGCTGTTTGCGGCCTTTGGGTTCGGCTATGTCACGAGGAAACTCGCTTCAATCTCAGTCCAGGCGCCTGCGATTACTCGGGATATCAATGCTATCGAGGTCTATCAGACGGAAGAGTCAGAAGAAATTTGCAGATTACCTACTTAATTAGTAACTTTGACCCGTAAACATTAATATTCATCAGATATGACACAAACATTGATGCTTTTGGTCGCATGTTTGTTTGCGACATTCATAACATCGTGCAGGAGCGATGAGCTTACCCACACCTCTCCCAATGAGGAATCTCCAGTTCTACCTAAAGGCAATAGGACAGAGCTTAGAGGTTTTATTCCCGCTAATGATAAAGCTCGTTTTCTCGGTCGTGGATTCAACCTATTACACTACAGAGCGGGAGAGGAAGAGGGGATAACACATAGGAGTGTATTAAGCCAAAGTA
>CAMBHQ010000072.1 GCA_945867245.1 uncultured Porphyromonas sp. | reverse complement strand
GAGAATACCCCGATTGCCAGTAAGAAGGGCTGCGACTTCGACAGCGTGCAGAAGTACCTTACTTTCATACTACTCTTCGCTACACGCTATCGCGATAGCGGTTCGATCTGTAGCCTGATGTCGGATCTCCTTCGGCGTGTGGAGGAGCGTAGTATCTATTGGGAACGCTCGGCCCCTGCCCCTCTATGTGCAATGGTGGTGCAGCTCCTACAGCACAATCCGCGTATCTACCTATCTGGTATGAAGTTGCTAGGGCTTCTGATGGAAGAGATGCCCACTGAGGAGCGTGTGGCGCTGAAGCGACGTATCCGACGTCGCCTCTTGGGCTCTATGCTCAATAGCGCAGTGGCACAGCTCTGGATGCAGCACCTTTTCGTGTGCGATGGGGTGGTAGAGGCCGATCCTACAGATGCAGAGCTCTGCCGCTGGGTGGCCGGAGAGCCCCTGCAACTCTGGGACCGGAGCTTCCTGAGGGGCAAGTATGCTCAGTTTGATTATGAGGCTCCGCTATTGGAGAGAGAGCAGTTGGTAGAGCAGGCCAAGAAGCCTATAGTAACAAGGATAGACTTATGCGAGCTCTTGTCTCAGGGAGTGTGGGAGAGTCTGTTAGGGTCCAGCACTGCTACGACTGAGGAGTAGCCCATGGGGAGACCCCAAAAAGCGAGCGTAGCGCTACGATAGTCGTAGCGCTACGCTCGCTTTTGTGTATAGCTAAAGCCGAGGCTTAGCGGAGTGTGCCGTTCTGAGCAGCCTCGATCATAGTCTGGCTAGGCAGGATATACACCTCTACGCGGCGGTTCTCCTGGCGACCGCTAGCCGTAGCGTTATCGGCTACAGGCTCCTTGCTACCCTTACCGAGGTACTCCATACGTGTGTTCACCACACCCTTGCCACCGAGGTAGTCGAATACGCTCTTAGCACGGTTTACGCTGAGGGGATCGTTTACTCGGTCAGAGCCCGTGTTGTCGGTGTGCCCTACGATCTGGATATTGGTCTCGGGGTTCTGTGCTAGGCTAGTAGCGAGCTTATTGAGCGAAGCGCGAGCATCGTTGCTCAGTGCAGCCTTGCCTGTGGCGAAGAGGATACCGCTGTCGAATGTTACGCGGATAGCCTGACCATCATTGATGCTCTCGATCTTAGCTTCCTGGGCGAGCTGTTCCTCGAGGGCCTTCTTTTGCTTGTCCATCTTGTTGCCGATGAGCGTACCAGCGGCACCCCCTACTACGGCACCGATGGCGGCACCGATGCCTGTATTACCCGCTACCTTACCGATACCAGCGCCTAGGAGACCACCTGCTGCGGCACCGATACCAGCGCCCTTTACGGCATTGCTAAGCCCGCAAGAGCTAAGGAGCATAGAAGCTGCTACTACAGCTACTGCGATTTGATTCTTTTTCATTGTCTAGTTTTTCTTTGTTCGTCAATATGAGGTATAACTTCGAGGTTATAATTTTTGTTTACAGTTGTGCCTGAGTTTTTATACACAGATGCTACAGCCTGTGCTATGTGGCGCTAGGCTATATAGAGCCGAGCCTTACTGCTGTCCGCCGAAGTAGCGCATAAACTGCACGCGTTCGTAGGCATTAGACTGCCCTGTCTGTGCAGCGTTTAATCGTCCGCATACTTCGTCTAGGCTGAGGTATCCGTGCTCCTGCATCCAGCTGCGTAGTCCCTCTAGGGCTTGCGCCACGGCCGTAGCCCCTTCTTTATATAGTACAGAGGCCATTTGCGTCGTTGTCGCCCCAGCTAGGATCGCCTTGGTAACCTCTTGCCAGGTATATATGCCGGTAGAGGCACTTATCTCTATGCCCTTGATAGCGCCACTGACGATGGCTGTGAAGCGGAGCGTCTCGGCGAAGTCGGCACGATGGCTGAAGACCTCGCCTGCCGATAGCTCTTCGCTCTCAAGGTCGATGTCTAGCTGATAGCTACGATTGAAGAGCGTTACAGCGCTAGCGCCTGCCGCACGTAGCTTGTCTACGAAGGCGGGGAGTGCCGTGTGGTAGCGCGAGAGCTTAACGATGATGGGAATACCGATCTGCGCCTTGAGCTTCTGGATGAGCTTAACATCACCTTCCTCGCTTGCCTGTGTATCGTGATATAGGTCGGTCTCTACGCGCATAATATTCACCTCTAGGGCATCGGCACCAGCGGCCTCTATCTGAGAGGCGAAGTCTAGCCAGCTCTCGCTACGCATGCAGCATACACTGGCGATTACGGGGATGCTGAGCTCACTCTTGTAGCGCTTGATAAGCTCGAGGTACTGCCCAATCTCCTCGGCACGCACGTAGTGGGCTAGGTAGTCTGCCCCCTCAGTATAGTCGTTGTGCTGCTGTAGCTGAGACACCTCTGCCTCTATTTGTTCCTCGAAAAGAGACTTGAGGATAATAGCGCCGGCACCAGCCTCGGCGAAGGCTTTGGCCTTATCTAATGAGCGCGAGATGCCAGAGCTCCCGACGATAATGGGGCTTGGTAAGTGCAAGCCCGCAAAGGTAGTACTGATGTTTACCATATCTCTGTAACCTAGTTATGCGTTAAATCGTGAGAGGGAGGCCGCTAAGCTTCCCTATAGAGTTAGGGACAAAGTTAGCATATTTTCAGACTTAGGGAGTACAGCGGGGCATTATTATATGGGTGAGTATGGGCGAATTGTTCGTGTCTAGCGACTTCGGGAGAGCCTGTATTGGAGCGCTCTGTGGCCACCTATTAGGTGGACAAGTGACGACCTATTAGGCGGACAAGTGACGACCTATTAGGCGGACGATCGTCGATCTACTAGGCGGACAATTGGCGACCTATTAGGTGGCGGATATAGGAGCTAAGGTTTCGTTTGTGAGGGGGCTAGTTGGCCTGTTTCGTTCGCCCGTGGGTGTACACTTGTACACTAGCCTCTGCACGACTGTGCAGAGGCTAGTGTGGCTAGAATCGCCTTCTAGGGGCCTTAGGGCGCCTCTAGAGGCCTCAAAGGCGTTGTCGCATGTATGGCATTTCGACAAAAAAGTGTACCTTTACAAAGAATTATATCTACAAGATAAGTATTGAAATGATAGATGCTGAAGACAGAATAGTAGACCTCAATATAGAGAGTGCTATGAAGAAAGCCTACATCGACTACTCGATGTCGGTAATCGTCTCTCGTGCACTCCCTGATGTGCGTGATGGCTTCAAGCCCGTGCACAGACGTGTACTATTCGCGATGAACGAAACAGGGAATACCCACGACAAGCCTACGCGCAAGTGCGCCAACGCTGTCGGTGAGGTCCTCGGTAAGTATCACCCACACGGCGACATCTCGGTGTACGGCACACTGGTGCGTATGGCCCAGCCCTGGAGCCTGCGCTACCCTCTAGTGGAGGGGCAGGGTAACTTCGGTAGTGTCGATGGCGACTCGCCTGCAGCTATGCGTTATACCGAGAGCCGTCTGAGCCGTATCGCCTCGGAGATGCTCCGTGATATTGATAAGGAGACAGTTGATTTCCAGTTAAACTTCGACGATACGCGTCGTGAGCCGACTGTACTCCCCACACGATTCCCCAACCTACTTGTTAATGGGGCGGCAGGTATTGCCGTGGGGATGGCCACCAATATGCCCCCGCACAACCTGACAGAGTGTATAGATGGCTGTGTAGCCTATATAGATAGCGGAGAGACTATCGACGTAGCTGGTCTGATGAAGCACATCAAGGCTCCCGACTTCCCAACAGGTGGTACCATATATGGCCATGCGGGGGTACGCGAAGCCTACGAGACAGGTCGTGGACGTGTAGTGATACGCTCGCGTTGCGAGATAGAGCAGCACGGCAATCGTGAGCGCATTATCGTGAGCGAGCTGCCCTATCAGGTGAATAAGGCGGAGCTGGTAAAGCAGATATCCAACCTAGTGACCGACAAAAAGATCGAGGGTATCTCGGATATAGTAGACCTCTCTGACCGTAAGGGTATCTGCATTCAGATAGAGATTAAGCGCGATGCCAACGCCTCGGTTGTCCTCAATAAATTATACAAGCTGACAGAGCTCCAGAGCTCCTTTAGTGTGAATAATATCGCCCTCGTCAAGGGCCGTCCCAAGCTGCTGACGCTACGGGACCTCATCCAGGAGTTTGTAGACCACCGTCTAGACGTAGTGCTGCGTCGCTGTATCTACGAGCTACGCAAGGCACAGGAGCGCATGCACCTCGTAGAGGGCTTAATGCTCGCTGTGGACAACATCGATGAGGTCATCAAGATTATCCGTGCCTCCTACGATACGCAGGAGTCTATGGACCGTCTGATGGAGCGTTTCGGCTTCTCGGAGTTGCAGGCACGTGCCATCGTAGACCTGCGTCTGCGTGCCCTACAGGGGCTAGACCGCGAGCGTCTAGCAGCCGAGTATGAGGAACTCAAGACCAAGATTGCCCGCCTAGAGGCTCTGATTGCTAGCCGTGAGGAGCGTATGCGTGTAGTACGCGAGGAGCTTATAGAAGTGCGTGATACCTATGGCGATGAGCGTAGGAGTGAGATAGTCTACGCCAGCGAAGAGTTTAATCCCGAGGACTTCTACGCCGATGACGAGATGGTAATTACGATTTCGCACCATGGCTATATCAAGCGTACGCCACTGAGCGAATTCCGTAGCCAGACTCGCGGAGGCGTGGGTAGTAAGGGTAGTGACACACGAGACGAGGACTTCATTGAGTATATCTACTCGGCCTCTATGCACGCTACGATGCTGCTGTTTACGCAGAACGGGCGTTGTTACTGGCTCAAGGTGTATGAGATACCAGAGGGTGCCAAGAACGCTAAGGGACGAGCAATTCAGAATATATTGAATATCGAGCCCGGCGACAAGGTGAACGCCTTCATTACGGTCAAGAACCTAACGAAGGATGTAGACTTTGTGAACGCGCATTACCTCATCTTCGCCACCAAGACTGGCGTTATCAAGAAGACGCTCCTCGAGCAGTATTCGCGTCCTCGTACCAATGGTATCATCGCTATAGACCTCAAGGAGGACGACAAGCTCATCAGCGTGATGCTGACCGATGGTAAGAGCGAGATACTGATGGCCAACCGCAATGGACGTGCTGTACGCTTCGACGAGTCTACCGTGCGTGCTACGGGCCGTAACGCCATGGGCGTACGTGGTATGACCCTCGATGAGGACGGCCAGGACGAGGTAGTGGGCATGATTGCTATCCGCGAGGGCGATGAGTCTACCGTCCTCGTCGTGAGCGAGAACGGCTACGGCAAGCGTAGCCAGTACGAAGACTACCGTCTGACCAATCGTGGTACCAAGGGGGTCAAGACCCTAAACGTAACGGAGAAGACCGGTAAGTTGGTGGCCTTCCACGCTATTACGGATGAGCACGATTTGATGATAATCAATAAGAGTGGTGTGGCTATACGTATGCACGCTCGTGATATTAGTGTCCTTAGTCGTGCTACACAGGGAGTGCGCCTCATCAACCTCG
>CAMBHQ010000071.1 GCA_945867245.1 uncultured Porphyromonas sp. | reverse complement strand
GTTGGCAGCCTTGGTACCGTATAGAGCGGCAGCCGCAGCACCGGTGAGGACGCTCATAGACTCTATATCCTCGGGATTGATGTCGGCTACCGATTCGCTAGCGCCTCGTGAATCAAAGCCTTCACCACCCTCGCCAGACTGGTTGTACATGGGCACCCCATCAACCACGTAGAGTACGTTGCTGGACTGCTCGATAGAGCGCGTACCACGCATCACTACCTTGGAGGCACCACCGACACCAGACGAACTGGCATTGATATTCACCCCGGCTACTTTACCCGATAGTGAGTTGATGAAGTTAGCGTCCTTGCTAATCAAAACATCGCTACCCTTGACCTGCTGCACATTGTACGATAGGGCCTTCTCGCTACGCTTGATACCGAGGGCCGTAACGACGACAGTCTCGATGACCTTGCTATCCTCCTTGAGGACTACATCGATAACCTTGCGCCCCGAGATATCTATCGTCTGGGAGGCAAAGCCCATATAGGATATGGTAATCTGTTTAACGCCCTTGGGGACATTGACCGTGTACTTACCGTCCAAGTCTGCCACCGTACCAGCATGAGTCGCACCGACGGGAATAATCTGGGCACCCATCAAGGGCTCGCCCTTCTCGTCGCGTACTACCCCTGTTACTCGTTGTGCTTCCTGTGCGAATACCGCACTCGTCGTAACGAGAGAGGCAGCGACACAGAGCATCGATTTCGTAAATACGCTCATTTATTTATCTTTTAGGTTTATAGTTTCCCTTTTATCATTGCACTATACATCTGACATAGCGCCCGCAAATGTAGACCTTTTATTATATACAGGCTAGGAATTGTAGCCCTGAGACCTTAATAAAAATAAAACACAATCTTTAATAAGCCATCACACAATAAGATGCAAGAAAAATCAAGCCGTAACAACCAAGTACTAGGAGCCTATCCAATCGGCCTCTAACTGCTCATTTTGACAACTCTCGGCTCCATATCAAGGGAATTACAAGGCGCACTCACGACACTTTGATATTGTAGTATAGAGACCTCTGCACGGTCTCACAGAGGCACCCTACTATCCGACACTTCGCTTGTCGCAGCCCCACAAGCCAGGCAAGTGTACATCAGCGTGTGTACAGGTATTCAGTCGGGTCTGTAGCAACGTACACCTACTAGTGGCTTCCTGAGAGGCTCGTCAGGCCCCGCTCGGCTCGGTGCGCAAGCGCATTAGGCCCATTGCGTGCATATAGATACTTTGATTAACTTTGTACGATTATTACGTTACATAGGCATGGAAGACAAACAGCTGATACTCGACAAGCGCTACCTGCGTATGGCCGCCATTTGGGCGGAAAACTCCTACTGCAAACGTCGTCAAGTAGGTGCCCTTATCGTCAAAGATAAAAGCATCATATCGGACGGATATAATGGGACGCCCTCGGGATTCGAGAACGTATGCGAGGACGAGGACGGACGCACCAAACAATACGTCCTACACGCCGAGGCCAACGCCATCACCAAGGTAGCGGCCAGCACCAACAATTGCCACGGGGCGACCATATACGTTACCGATGCACCCTGCATAGAGTGTAGCAAGCTACTCGTGCAGTGTGGCATCAGACGTGTCGTCTATAGCCGCGAGTATCGTCTGCGTGAGGGGGTAGAGCTCCTAGAGCACGCAGGCATCGAGGTCGTCTGCATCCCTATGAACCTAGACCATCTAGACAACCCTATCGCATAAAACCTCCCTCAGAACACAGCTGACATATGCTCAAGAAAATACTCATCAGTATTGTAGGCTTCTTAGCCCTCGGTATCGCCTTCCTTTTTGGCTTCTACTATCAGATAAGCGGAGACCAAACCACTCAGATCATCGGCGTCCTCGAGCTCGTACGCAAGCACTATGTAGACGAGGTCGATATCGATAGTATAGCTCAGAAGATCACTCCCATCGTACTCTCGCAGCTAGACCCCCACTCGTCCTATATGTCGGCCGAAGACGCTCGAGCCGAGCAAGAGGCCCTCGAGGGGAGCTTCGAGGGGATAGGCGTGCAGTTCAACCGACTCAAGGATACCGTCATCGTATCTCGTGTGCTAGAGGGTGGGGGTAGTGCCCGCGCCGGAGTACTGGCCGGCGACCGTATCCTACGAGCCGACAGCGTTAGCCTCCTCGGCAAAGACATCAGCAACGAAAAGGTGATGAAAGCCCTCAAGGGAGCTGGCGGGACCGTCGTCAATCTACACATCCTACGCCGTGGCAAGCCTATAACCATCAAAGTAGTGCGTGGCCCCATCCCCGTGAGCAGCATAGACGCTAGCTATATGATTGGCGACAAGCTCTACGTGCGCATCAACCGCTGGGGCGCTATAACGCACCAAGAATTCCTAGACGCTTACATCAAGCAGAAGGATAAGGTCAAGGGCGTAATTATCGACCTAAGAGATAACTCGGGGGGCTACCTAGAGACGGCCGTAGAGCTCAGCAAGGAGTTCCTCCCCAAGAATAAGCTCATCGTCTACACCGAGGGCAAGCAGCACCCCCGCGAGGACTATAAGACCAAACGTGACGGCGCTCTGATAGACCTGCCTCTGGTCGTACTCATCAACGAGTTTAGTGCTAGTGCCAGTGAAATCTTCGCTGGGGCTATGCAGGACCACGACCGTGCTAGCATCGTCGGCCGACGTAGCTTTGGTAAGGGTCTAGTACAGCGCTTATTCCAGCTAAAAGATGGCGCTAGCATACGCCTTACCGTAGCACGCTACTATACTCCGAGCGGACGTAGCATCCAGAAAAAGTACGTCAATGGCAGCGAGGGCGCCCATGCCTATGCACACGAGCTAGAGGAGCGCTTCACGCATGGCGAGCTATATAATGCCGACAGCATCACGATTGCCGACAGTACCAAGTACTATACAGCAGGCGGACGCATCGTCCACGGGGGTGGAGGTATAACGCCGGATGTCTTCATCGCTAGAGACAGCACCGGCTTCAACTCGTATTATATGCGTGTGGCGAGCAGCGGTATGCTACAGCGCTATGCCTTCGACTATGCCGACAACAACAGAGACAAGCTACAGAGCTTCGGCAGTGCCGATGCCCTGCACCAATACCTCAGCGGACAGGGACGTCATATCCTGTACGACTTCGCGGCCTATGCACAGCGCAACGGCATAGAGCCTCGTAGTCGCCTACTAGAGCAGAGCGCCACACTTCTCGGCGAGCAACTCAACGCCCTCATAGCCGACAATGCCTCGCTAGACCAAGGCATCTATTATCGGTTTATCAACCTACGTTCGGCCGAGCTAAAGAAGGCCCTAGAGCTCCTCAATCAGGGAACTTGGCGCCCTAAACTAGCTCCCAGACCAAAGCATGAAGCAAGCACTAAGACAAAAGGCTAGAGAGCTCGGCAAAAGTCTCAGCGAGGCAGAGCGCCAGCGACGTAGCGCCTCAGTCTACGCCCAGCTAGTAGAGCTCCTAGAGGCCTTTGACTATCAGCGCATAGGCATCTATATGCCCATGCACGACGAGCCAGACCTAGGAGACCTCTACGACTTCCTAGAGCTAGAGAGCAAGGAACTCTACCTACCCCGAGTCCTCGACGACGAACGTATCGCCATGCTACGCTATCGCAGTGGCGACACCCTAGAGCGCAACGGACGCTTTGCCCTGAGAGAGCCAGAGCTAGGTGCTAGCCCTATGCTCGAGCCACTCGACGTAGTACTTGTCCCTGCCGTCCACTTCTATCAAGGCTATCGCCTAGGCCGTGGCAAAGGCTATTACGACCGCTATCTGGCCGAGCTACGCCCTCGGCACCTCGTAGGCCTTAGCCTAGGTCTACTCGGGCAAACGCCCTTCGACCCCGACCCATGGGACGAAGTTATGGACTTCGTCCTCCAACCCAAGACAAATGACACAGACAGATAATAACGTACGTATCAGCCCCCTACAGCACGCTGCACAGATGGGGCTAAAGCTCGGGGGCTATCTAATGCTCGTGTACATCGCCTGGATGTACACACCCAGCTATCCCTTCCTAGCTTTATTCTTCTTACTCGGACTTATCGGAACGCCTTTTTATGCCTATCGCCTAGGCCTACGCTTCCGTGCGCTAGTCCCCGAGGAGGCCCCCTACCCTTTTGCCGTAGCCTGGTCGCATGGCACGCAGATGTTTATCTTCTCAGGCATCATACTGCTGCTCCCGACCTATTACTACTATACCTCTGCATTACCTGCGCAGTTGCCCGTATTGGAGACGATGCTGACAGCTGCCTATGAGACCAACCCCGAGCTAAAGACAACGCTATACACGGTCTACGGAGGCGACCCCATAGCGCTCATATCAGTCCTCACGGACCGAGAGCATATCTGGGGCTTGCTCTGGTCGAGCTTCAGCAATACGGTCTTCCTCGGTGCTATCGTGAGTCTCATCAATGCCTTTATCCTCAAGCGTCCTGTACGCCCCACTCATTAGACCTATATAGATTAATACATGGATATATCTGTTGTCATCCCGCTCTACAACGAGGCGGAGTCGCTCCCCGAGCTAGAGGCCTGGATACGCCGTGTGATGGCGGAGCATCAGTTCAGCTACGAAATCATCTTCGTCTGCGACGGCTCCACCGATAGCTCGTGGCAAGTAATCTGCGACCTACAGGCCAATAACCCTGCCGTACGTGGGGTAAAGTTCCGACGGAACTACGGCAAGAGCCCGGGGTTGCAATGCGCCTTCGAGCGAGCTCAGGGCGACGTCGTTATCACAATGGACGCCGACCTACAGGACAGCCCTGACGAGATCCCCGAGCTGTACAGAATGATTACGGAGGAGGGCTATGACCTCGTCAGTGGATGGAAGCGTAAGCGCTACGACCCAGTGCTGAGCAAAAACCTACCGAGCAAGCTCTTCAACGCTACGGCACGCCGTCTCTCGGGCATCCATAACCTGCACGACTTCAACTGCGGACTCAAGGCCTACCGCCTAGAGGTAGTCAAGAATATCGAGATCTACAACGATATGCACCGCTACATACCCTACATGGCCAAGAACGCTGGCTTCGCTCGCATTGGTGAGAAAGTAGTGCAGCATCAGGCCCGCAAGTATGGCGAGAGCAAGTTTGGTCTTAGTCGCTTTTTCAACGGCTACCTAGACCTTATTACGCTGTGGTTTACCTCGACCTTCGGGCGCAAGCCTATGCACTTCTTTGGGCTCGGCGGTAGCCTGATGTTTCTTGTAGGCTTAGTGGCCCTCGCTGTCGTCCTCGGCGACAAGCTCATCCACATCCTCAGCGGTACGCCTGCGCCACTCGTTACAGACCGCCCGTACTTCTATATAGCGCTTACGGCTATGATAATAGGCACACAGCTCTTCCTAGCGGGCTTCCTCGCTGAGCTCCTCAGCCGACAAAACCCCGAGCGCAATACATACAAAATAGAGGAGGAGATATAGGCCATGAATGCCAAGCTACGTAGCCTACT
>CAMBHQ010000070.1 GCA_945867245.1 uncultured Porphyromonas sp. | reverse complement strand
TCCCTGTAGACCATCTGTATGCCTCTACGGTCTTCGTAGACTACATCAAAAAGACCATCGATCTAGAGAACGCCGTAATGGCGACGCCTGACGTCGGTGGTGTAAAGCGTGCCAACAGCTACGCCAAGTTCCTAGGTATCCCCATGGTAATCTGCCACAAGCACAGAGCCAAGGCTAACGAAGTCGGTGAAATGCGCATCATCGGTGATGTACAGGGCAAAGATGTTATCCTCATCGACGATATCGTAGACACGGCCGGTACCATCACCAAGGCTGCGGACCTAATGATAGAGAATGGAGCCAAGAGTGTACGTGCTATCGCTTCGCATGCTGTACTCAGCGACCCTGCTACCGAACGCATCAATGCGAGTCACCTCACAGAGATTATCTTTACTGACTCTATCCCGCTACGCAAAGAGTCTGACAAGATTAAGATCCTACCCATCGCAAGTACTTTCGCAGAGGCTATCAAGCGTGTAATCAACCACGAGTCGATTAGCCTGCTGTATTCGCTATAGTACTTAGCTACTAATAAAACTGCGGGTTATAGGTCCTCTAGGCCTCTAACCCGCAGTTCTTATATCCGCTTATAAACTCCAGGCTTATCGCAAACGCTTCGCGACCACGGACCAATCGATAATGTTCCATACCGCCTTTAGGTGATCTGCACGCTTATTCTGATAGTCCAGATAGTAGGCGTGTTCCCAGAGGTCAATACCCATGAGTGGTATCCAACCACGCCTTACAGGGTTGTCGCCTCCAGCATGCAGGCTTATCTGTAGCTCGCCCTTATCATCCTGACTAAGCCAAATCCAACCCGATCCGAAGAGCGAAGCCCCTTCCGCCTCGAAAGCCTCCTGAAACTTAGCATAGCTACCCCAACGCATAGCGATGAGGCGTTGTAGCTTACCCTCTGGCTTATTATGCTTAGGCTTAGGACTAAACTGCGTAAAGTATAGATTGTGGTTTAGCACCTGCCCAGCATTATTGAATAGCGTCCCTTCGCTCTCCTTTACGATGGTCTCTAAGTCTGCATTAGCCCATTTAGTACCCTGGCGGAGCTTGTTTACGTTATTAACGTAGCCCTGTAGATGCTTACCATGATGTAGCTCTACGGTTTGCTTGCTGATAACAGGTGCTAGGGCATCCGTAGCATAAGGTAGAGTAACGAGTGTAATAGCATTCGCAGTCGTCTGCACCTGCGCTACTGTCTGTGGCTTGATAACAGCCTCTGCGACAAATCCCCCAGCCAGTAGACCGAGGCCTAGCATGGCAATATGCAATCTTTTCATTCTCGGTAGTGTTAGTAGTTTGAATAAGCATGGACCTAAGCAAGGCCCACAAATACTAAACGAAATATCCCCCGCCCTTAGTATGCAGGCGGGGGATACCTATTTATTGCTAGTCCCTATCAGAGCTCAAGGTCTAGACCGAACTTTTCCTCCCATGGCAAGCCCTGTACCATGAGCTGCTCCATGAATGGGTCTGGATCGAACTCCTCTACATTGTAGACCCCTGGCTTGCGCCATAGGCCCTTCATAAACATGATAGCACCGATAGTTGCAGGCACCCCTGTGGTGTAACTTACGCCCTGTGCGCCTGTCTCCTGATAGGCAGCCTGGTGGCTACAATTGTTCCATACATAGTAGGTCTGCTCCTTGCCTTCCTTGATACCACGGATACGGCAACCGATAGAGGTCTCACCCGTATAATTCTCACCCAATTCGCCGGGATTAGGCAGAATAGCCTTGAGGAACTGAATGGGCACAATCTCCACACCATTGTACATGATGGGGTCAATGCGGGTAATCCCGATATTCTGCATCACACGTAGGTGTGTTAGGTACTCCTGACCGAAGGTCATCCAGAAGCGTGCGCGCTTAATCGTGGGGAAGTTTTTTACCAGAGACTCTAGCTCCTCATGATAGAGGAGGTAGCTCTCGCGCACACCGATATTGGGGTAAGTCAGAGGTAGGTGTATCTCCTGTGGCTCGGTCTCTACCCACTGGCCGTTCTCCCAGTACTTACCCTTCTGAGTAATCTCACGGATGTTTATCTCGGGGTTGAAGTTCGTAGCGAAGGCCTTGTGATGGTCCCCCCCATTGCAGTCTACAATATCGAGATACTCTATCGTGTCGAAGTGGTGCTTAGCAGCATAAGCCGTGAATACACCTGTTACACCTGGGTCGAAGCCACAACCGAGGATAGCTGTCAGACCAGCAGCCTTGAACTTCTCCTGATAGGCCCACTGCCAGCTGTACTCAAACTTAGCTTCGTCTAGAGGCTCATAGTTAGCCGTATCGAGGTAGTGCACACCAGCCTCTAGACAGGCATCCATAATATGGAGGTCCTGATATGGGAGAGCCACATTGATACAGAGATCGGGCTTAAACTCCTTCATCAAAGCCACTAGCTCGGGAACGTTATCTGCATCAACGGCAGCTGTCTGAATCTTAACGTTCGTAATCTCGCTAGCAATCTTATCGCACTTGCTCTTGGTGCGACTAGCGAGCATAATATCAGTGAAGATGTCGCTATTCTGCGCTACCTTCTTGGCCACTACCGTGCCGACACCGCCAGCACCAATAATAAGCACTCTTCCCATTCTTATCTTTCTTAGGTTGTTTATTTAGGTATTGTATTCTTATCTTATTCGGCTGCTCATCCGCACCAGCATCTCATCCTTGAGGACGCCACGGATAGCCATCAACTGCAGAATTAGCGCCACTAGAGGCATCGAGAGCCATACCGTAATCCCCACGCTTACACCCTCGGGCACTAGATAAGCTAGATAGCCCACAGCGCAGAGAATACCGAGGAGCACAATGCAGCCGAGTACACTGAGGCGAAACTGGAAGGTACGCATCTTGTAAGCGAAAATACTTACGACGCTCAGCGCAATGCTTACCCCCGTAAGGATAGCCACTAGATAGTTGCGCTCTACCAGCTGTCCATCGGCAATCATCTGCACCCCATAGCTATGCAAGGCATGACTGGGCAAGAGCTCGCCTACAGCCGTATATAGTAGTATGCTCTGGGTACCGAATAGAGCCATAGCCACTATAGCGAGTAGCCACCAAAGCGTCTGAATGCGTTGCCACATAAGCAATAGGCTTACTTCTTGCTACGACCCGCAACGTTGTGGTAGAGCTCGCCGTCCTCGTATTCCTTGGCTGCAATAAGTGTAGCCTTAGGCATACGCTCGTACTGGCGAGATAGGTCCATCTGCTCGGTGTCTTCGGTCGTAGGTGCTACATCCTCTGCACTGATGGTCTGGAACTCCTCCAGCTTGCTGTGTAGCTCCTGCTTCAGGGCCTGGCTGATTTGGTTAGCACGCTTAGCGATTACCATTACGGTTTCGTACACGTTGCCTGTGTCCTCACTCAGCTGCACCATATCACGGCTAATGGTATTGTGGGGAACGTTCTTTCGTTTGATGTCCATTCGTTTATACCTTATATTATGTTGTTTTACTCCTTGATAAGTATCTTAGTCATCTTCTCGTGCAGACGTGTAGCCTCTTTGGCGAAGCGTCCCTCGGGATAGACGTTCAGATAGTTGTAATAGTGGTCTAGAGCCTCACGTACACGCTCCTGTTGCTTCTCCTCTACACTGAGGCTGGCCTCCTCGGCTTTAGCCTTCAGCACCAGAAACATCAACTCCTCCTTGTGCTTGCTGTAGGGATAGTCCTTGATGGCATTCTGTGCCGTGATGACACAGCTTTGGTAGTTATTGCCCAGATACAGACCTAGGTTGTAGTACAGCTTGGCAGATAGTAGTTCCTTCTCTGCGAGCTTGTCCTGTAGCTGGAAGAGCATCCCCTCTACCTCACGACGATACTTACCCTGAGGATAGTAGTCGAGGTAGTTCTGTAGGTCTTGGATGGCGCTTACCGTAGCACTCTGGTCTAGGCGTGCCTCGGGCGAAGCCAGGTAGTTGCAGTAGCCTGCTTTATAGCGGGCCTCCTCTATTTGGTCGCCCTTAGGATAACTCGTATAATAAGTCTTGAAGTACTGAGCCGCCTCCGTTTCACGCTTGAGATGGAAGTAGCTATCAGCCAACAGGAAGGTGCTCTGTGGCCCTTCACTGCTACCACTGAGGCTAGGTATAACGTCTTCCATAAGTGTTACGACGCGGGCATAACGCTTCTCGTTGTAATACTTCTTGGCATACGAATAACGCTCTGCCACATCTTGCGACTTCTGCACTCTATAATACTCTCCACAAGAGCTCATTACTCCGGCGAAGCAGGCTAGGGCTAATAACTTCTTCATTTTAACTAAACACTTCATCTGTATGATAATAACAGAAGTAGGTACAAAGATAGTACATTCCACACAATCGGCAATCACAGAGTCCGCCTATCACGCCCCGTTGCAGTGGTCGTACACAGCCGAGTGAACGCTCGTACACTCTGCTGTGTACGGGCGTGCAGGCACTAGAGAACGCAGCAGCGCAAGCTAATACCAACACTGCTGCGTATCTATTTAAACTACAAGTCTATAATGGGTCAATGTCGTAATGTATCTGCACCCGACGACTCTCGGGATGGTAGTGCCTTAGCTGTTGCTCTGCTAGGCGCATACCGATGCGTTCGCTCTGATAGCCCTGTGCATAGGGGCGACGGCACATCACTTCGCGTATATACTGCCCATCTATGCGTGCTATGCTCGGGGTCTGTACATCGCTGACCCAGATGCCCTCTAGATGCTGGCGCAGATAGAGCACTAGGGCATTGGCCGTAGTAGTAACAAGTTCCTCGGAGAAAGCCTTTAGCCTAATAGTACTTAGGCGATAGAAAGGGGGGAAGGCTGTAATCTGACGTATTGCCAACTGCTCCTCGATGAAGGCATCGTAGTCCTGCTGACGCAGGGAAGCAATGAAGGGTTGCTCTGGCTGTGCCGTCTGTAAGACCAACTGCGTACGCCGACCCGAATGCCCTACTCTACTATGCAGCATCAACTGATACAGCAACTGGTAGGTACGCTCCTCGCTACGGAAGTCTGGGAAGCCGAGCAAACTCTCTAATTGTACCACAGCGATAAGGCCAATGTTGTCCCACACTGGTTGCCCCTTGATAAGCTGTGTGCCGACGATAATATCTACATCACCAGCAGCTATACGGTCGTGTACCTCTTGCCTACGGCTCACGCTCTGCAGACTATCACTATCTAGCCTTAGTATGCGTGCATCGGGGAAAAGCTCTTGCACCTCCTCCTCAATGCGTTCCGAGCCATAGCCCACGAGTTGCAAGGCTGGGCGTACCTTCCCCTTATGCTCCACTTGGCTCTCATTACAGCTGGGGCAAGCCGTGGGCATCGGACTCGAATAGCCACAATAATGGCAACGCAGGAGTCTATGAGAGGCATAATAATTAAGACTAACATCGCAATGCGGGCAATCAATACCCGAACGGCAGGCAGCACATAGTACATAGGGCGCATAGCCACGGCGGTTCTGCAGTAGCAATACACGCCTACCCTCCAGTAGCTCCTGCTGTATCATCTG
>CAMBHQ010000069.1 GCA_945867245.1 uncultured Porphyromonas sp. | reverse complement strand
ATACCGGCTACCTGCTCCTTGCTGGCGGCTCCATTGCCCGTAATAGCCTGCTTGATACGCATAGGCACATACTCCGTTATCGGCACACCATAGTGCAGGGCTGCAGCCATCGCCACACCTTGGGCACGCCCTAGCTTGAGCATGGACTGCACATTCTTACCGAAAAAGGGGGCCTCTATCGCTAGCTCGTCTGGTGCATACTCCTCTATCAGACCCGAGATGCGGTCATAGATACGCTTGAGACGCATATAGTGGTCTTCGAATTTGTCTAGATGTATCACACCGAGCGCCACTAGCTCGGCCTTCTGCCCCACGACGCGGATAAGGCCATAGCCCATCGCTATCGTCCCTGGGTCCACACCCATAATGATACGTTCTACTGCCATAGACTCTCGTCCTGTGGTCTAATGTAACTCGATATGCTCCATCAGGGTCGTGAAGCCCAACACCTGCTCGCCGAAGCGACGCAATAGTTGCTCGGGATAGACATGTCCCTCTTGCTGTAGATAGTCGCTCAGTACCTCGTGGCTCTCGGCTACGAAACTCAGAGCGATAGAGAGGGCATCGACGCCCTCCTCGTGCGACACTATACGACGCATCTCGGGCCTGCTTAGTACCCCCTGAGCGAGAATGCCAGGGACATAAACCTCACGCATAAAGGCGAGGAACTCCGCCTCCAGCTGCGGAGGCATCACGAAGGTCGTGTTGTAGCTTACTTTCATTGCTTATTGTTTGTCTTTTGGATTACAAAGATACTAATAGATAGCGGGCTAATACCTCTAGCCTAGACGAACATTAAGCCCCACTCAGCCGTTATCTATGTGTTATGAACGCGAAAGACTACTTCCACCTCGCTCCGTACAACTGGAACTGCGCTCAGGCCATACACAAGAGCTTCCAAGACCAGACACAGATGAGCGATGACGAAATCGAACTGATGTACCGCCCTATGGGTGGCGGACGAGCTCCCGAGGGGATGTGCGGCGCTATATACGCTGTGCGTAGCCTCGTCGGCGAAGGAACTGCCGAGGCCGAAGCCCTTACCACGGCCTTCGTCGAGCGCACCG
Organism: uncultured Porphyromonas sp.; assembly: GCA_945867245.1. GTDB lineage: Bacteria > Bacteroidota > Bacteroidia > Bacteroidales > Porphyromonadaceae > Porphyromonas. Next base: position 4,488 of record CAMBHQ010000069.1, on the reverse strand, counting down.
GCGGACTGACCTGCCGAGAGCTGAAAGGCAAACACGGACGCCCCTGTAGTTGGCTCGTCGAACAAGCAGAAGAGCTCCTAAGAGAACGCATCTCTTAGGAGCTCTCGCTCTATTGGTAAGAACAGGTCAAACCTCTATCATGGGGTGGGATACTCTGCTACCTCGTAGTCTTCTTGCGGAGGCTCCATATAGCCCAGGCAAAGAGGGCTATACCTAGGACAATCTGCAGGACGAAGAGCCACGGCTCGGCCGCCTCGCTAGGCTCGAAGGCCGAGATAAAAGGACTGGCATCGTGCCCTGCATTGAGCTGATGCACCAGCTCGCCCGCTTGGTCATCCGCACCGCTACCGAAGTCAATCCGCATCCCGACAATAGGAACAGCCAGAGCCCCCAGCGCTAGAAGCGAGAGCCCCACGGTCTGCAACGGACGCAGTGGCTCGGGGCGCTCCGCCCAGCTACTACGTGCTACGAGCTGCATCACAGCCACAGTCATCAGACCCTCGACCACACAGAGCGGTACCTGCGTATAAGCGAAGACCGTCATAAACTTCACAAACGAAGCCCACACACCGCCTACTGCATCAGGGAAAACCACGGCCAGCTGCAACGAAGTCGTTACATAGGTAGCTAGAGAGCCTAGACTAGCAGCCAAGAAGATTGATAGCACACGGGGCAAGCGGAGCTGTGTCCCCAGCGAATAGATGAGATAGGCCACGAAGGGACCTGCGATGGCCAGACTAAAGATATTAGCTCCAAGCGTCGAGATACCACCATGCGCCAGTAGTAGCGCCTGAAAGAGCAACACCACGAAGCCCACCAAAGGCATCGACATCAAGCCTGTCGTCAGCGTCCCGAGCGTCGTCCCCGTCAGATGGCTACTAGAGCCCGTAAGCGAGGGGAGCTTGAGCGCCGAGAGGATAAAAACAAAGGCAGCGTTGAGCGCGAAGCCTATGCGTGCCTTCGGAGAGCGCTGTACCAGACCTCGGATATGGCGGTAACTAAGTATCAAGAATGGGAGAGACACTGCGTACCATAATAGGCACCAGCCCAGTGGTAGATAGCCCTCCATGATGTGCATGGCATAGCTAGGCGTAGCAGCAGCCAGTAGCACAAGGGCAATAGCCATTAGTCTAATCATCATCGTTGGATAGTTTTGGTATTATGCTCTACAAAGATAATGATTTCTTGATGCCCTCATAAGGTCCAAAGACAAAAATCCCCAGCCAATCCTGGGCGGACTGACTAGGGATTTGATGGTTCGGATGCGGAGTCACTTACTTATTACAGCGGTTGAAGAAGTCAATCTCCTCGAGCTCGGCCTTAATCTTGGCCTCTTCCTCGTCCGTAATGTTCATAAAGGGCTTGCGGTTGGGCCCTAGGTCTAGACCGATGAGCTTCATGATGCGCTTGCCAGCACAGATGTTACCACGATAGCGAGCGATAACGTTGATGACAGCCTGAGCATAGTTCTGCAGCTCGCGCGCCTTCTCGATATCGCCAGCCTTCCAAGCCTCTATAATACCATTGAGGACAAGAGCATTGTAGTTGGTCGTACCACCGATACCACCCTGGGCACCACCCATCACCAGCGAAGAGAGAATCGTCTCATCCTGTCCGTGGAGCATATCATACTTGCCGTCCTTATAGAGCATACACTGGTTGTACTCATAGAGGGCCTCGTTGGTGAACTTAATCCCAGCGAAGTTGGGGATACGTCCGTCTACGGCCTTCAGTAGGTCGAGCATAGGCAGGAAGGCCTGGTTGAATACTGGGATGTGGTAGTAATAGAATGGTAGCTGAGGGGCAGCAGCGGCCATAGGCTCGATGTACTGCACGAGCTGCTCGATGCTACCCATCTTGGGGAATGGCGTTGCCATAGCTCCGATACCCCAAGCACCAATCTTCTGCGCATGCTCAGCTAGGCGACAGCTACTGGTGAGGCTGGTGCTACCTACGTGCACGATTACCTTGAAGCCCTCTGGCGCTACACGCACCCACTCTTCGGCTAGGCGCATACGCTCTTCGTCGCTGAGCATATAGCCCTCACCCGACGAGCCGTTGATGAATACCCCCTTGAGACCCGAGCGCACGAGCAGTGCACAGTACTCTGGTATAGGAGCGAGATTAACGTTGCCCTCGGCATCGAATGGCGTAAAAGGCGCATTGATTAGACCAATAATCTTTTCCATGGTTTGTTTAGTATTTAGTTGTTGAGTTAGTTTCTTATATAATGACTAATCCTCGACCATATTATCGGTTTTAGGATTGAGTATGAATAGCTGAATGAGTACCACGACACCTACCACAGCGGCCATAATAGCGAAGTCCGAGCCCAAGTTACCAGCATCGGTAGACTTGCCCAGTGCTTTGGTGATATAGCCACCTGCCAGCACGCCACTCATATTCATCACGCCATAGGCAGTAGAACGATAGCGAGCCGAGAAGAACTGACAAAGGATAGGCATATTATTCGTATCGAAGAAGCCCAGTCCGAAGCCAAAGAGGAAGCCACCGCCCACTACGCTAAGGTACGAATGGCCGAAGCCCAGCAGAAGCAGTGCAGGAGCCATCATCGCTAGACCCATAGCCGAGGTATAGACACGTCCCTTGACGTTAGAGCGCACCCAGCGGTCGCTGATAGCCCCGCCGACAAACACCCCGATGAAGCACGAGAGCGCAATAGTAGCCGTCGAGATAGGGCCAGCCAAGGTCATATCCAGATTGAGGTTATTAGCGAAGAGTGTGGGGAGCCAGTTTTTGGTCGCCCAGCCAGGTAGGCTCGTAGCCGTAAAGAAGAGGAGCATCCCCCAGAAAGGCACCGAGGAGAGAATCTTGCGAAAGCTCGCTAGGACGTTCTCTAGACCGCTCTCGCCCTCGGTAGTCTTTTGCTCGGGAGTAGCCTTAATGCGGGCCATCTGCGCATCGGTCTCGTGTAGTAGAAGTGCTAGCACCACGGCATACACAGCCCCAAAGAGCCCAAAGTATATAAAGGTATTTTCCCAGCTTAGCTCGGCCGAGAGTAATGCACCGAAGCCCCCGAGTGCTTGCCCCACATAGAGCCCCGTCATGTGTACACCGACAGCGAGCGAACGACTCTTGCCCGTATGGAAATCTGCAATGAGCGCCAAGGCCGCAGGGATATACATAGCCTCGCTAAGACCCATCACCATGCGAAGGGCATATAGGGTATTGAAGTCGTGGGTGAAGCCCATCAGGAGCGTCACGCTCGACCATACGAAAAGGCTACCAACGATGAGCCACTTGCGATTCATACGGTCTGCTACAGCACCAGCGAAAGGACTAGCAAGGCCATAAATCCACATGAATGCGGCCATCAGGTTACCGAACATCTGCGAGCTCTGTAGCTCCTGAATATCAACACTCATGGCGTCCTTCATGGTCGAGAGCATCTGTCTATCCATGTAGTTTAGGAGCGCTACGACCCAGAGCAGTGCGACGACCAACCAAGGGTAATACTTGTGATTCTTCATATCGACAATTGAATTTTACGTGGGCAAATATAAGGATAAATACCATACCTGCAGTTTCTCTAGCTCCTAGGGCCTAAACTTTTGTCTCTCGAGGGTGCGATTGCGCCCCTCCGAGTTCATAAAAGCCCCCCTAGAATACAGCCCTTAGCAACACCTAATAGGCAGACAAGTGGCCGCCTAATAGGAGGAAGATCCTCCGCCTAATAGGTCGTCATTCGTCCACCTATTAGGCGAACGACAGACGAGAAAAGAGGCAGCACTTCTATCGACTATTGACCGAGCAAAAGAAGACTAGACTACCGAAGAACTAAACATTTTTTAATCATTCATAGTTATACCTATATAATGGCTTGCTCCATACTCATCAGCAAGCATCAAAATGGTAACTACATAAATAAGAGATGAAGAAGACAACTCTCGTACTCTCTGCTGCCCTAGCGCTCAGTACTAGCATGGTAGCCCAGACAGAGGACATTACTGTAATCCTAGCCCCATCAGCAGGCTACACCTTCTGGAACAAGAACCTTAACCTCGGCCAGTCGCCCTTCTGGGGTGTGCGTGCCGGCTTCGCCGTGGGCCCTATCGTAGAAGTACGTGGGGTTTATGAGCATAGCTTCGACCTCAAGGGTAAGCTACAGGGCGCTGGATGGTCGGTGCTCAATAACCTCGGCAACGACCTCACTGGCTCCCAAGCTAAGGTACAGCGCCTAGGAGGCGAACTCAAGCTAAACGTGTGGTCAAATGCCATCCTAACGCCCTACCTAACGGCCGGCGCAGGGGTGATGAAGTTTGGCTACAACGACCCTAGCCTCACCGAAGACTATAAGGAAGAGCAGCTCTACACGGCCCTCGGTGCTGGGCTAAAAATTAACCTTGCTAAGCGCATCGCCCTAGCGCTCGAGGCGAAGAATCATATCTTCAACGTCAACGAAAACAATCGTTACCTTGCAGCAGGTGCTAGCAGCAACAAGGCGCTACACAACTGGACGGCTCAGGC
>CAMBHQ010000068.1 GCA_945867245.1 uncultured Porphyromonas sp. | reverse complement strand
AATACGCACGCTCAATGAGCGCTATCAGGAGAATCCCGACAAAGACCCTACGACACTAGGGCAGATACGCAACTTCGTGCTGCGTCTGCGCCTAATCCGTGCTATGCAGACCTTCGGGGCCGCAAGCCTATTGCTTTGCTTGACCTCAATGTTCTTCTTCTCTATCGGGCAGCACTTCGTCGGGGAGATCATCTTCGGTGCTGGTATGGTATCGCTGGCCGTATCGCTAGCACTCTGCATCTGGGAGATACAGATTTCGACAGATGCAATAGGTATGCACCTGCAGAACATCCGTCGCCGTCAGCGTGAGCAAGACCCCTATGTCGGTAACTCTTTACGTCGTAATGCCAACCGCCGTGAGGGGGAGTCGCTCGGTGAACAGAATACACGTCGTAACCAAGAGAAACAACGTAAGGAGAAACAGGAGCGTGAGGAGCAGAAGGCACGTGAGCGCGCAGAACGTAACGCTCAACCTGAGCGTGCACAGCAGAAGGAGCCTGCCGAGCGCCCAGCACGTCAGCCACGTGCCGAGCGTCAGGAGGGACAGCGTAGCGAACGTGCCGACAGCCAGCGCAATGAGAAGCCAGCCCGTAAGGAACAGAACGAGGCTCGTCCTACAGAGACTACTCAGACCGAACGCCCAGCCCGTCAGCCACGTGCAGAGCGTCAGGAGGGACAGCGCAGCGAACGTCCTGAACAGCCACAACGCAAGCAGGCAGAAGAAGCAGTAGCCGAGGACACGACCAGCCACAACGAGCAGCCTGCGCCCGTAGTATCGGCACGACCTATCCGCAAGGCAACTCCGAAGCCACAGAGCGAGCAGAAGCCACGCCAAGAAGAGTCTAAGCCTGTGGTAGAAGCCGAAGCCGAGCGCCCACAGCCACGCCGCTTTACGCATAATAAGCCAGCAGAGGCTCCGGCTAACGAAGCGCCAGTACAGACGGAGCAGCCACAGAGCCTACCCACAGTACAGAGTCCACGCCGGGATACTAAGCCCGAGCCACGCCCCGCAGATGCTACACCCCGTCAGAGCGAACGTCCCGAGCCTAAGCCCGCAGTAGCTGTTCCTCAGCAAAGCCCAAAGCAGGAGGAGAAAACTCAGCCTGTAACAGTGCATGTAGAGCCACGTCAGGAGGTAAAGTCTGAGCCTGTAGCACCACGTGTAGAGCCACAGCCGGCCCCTACGGCTAAGCCACAAGTAGAGGCTCCGCAGGTAGTATCTGCGCCTGTCTCTGTAGCTAAGCCCGAGCCACAGCAGGTGGCTCAGCCAGTAGCCACTGCCGAGCCGAAGCCCGAGCGTAAGATTTTCGCTAATCGTAAGGCTAAGCAGGATGCAAGCGCAGAGCCTGCAGTACAGGAGGAGCGCAAGATCCGTTACCAGCAACGCCAGCTAGAGCGTCTCGGCGAGAATAAGTAATACAACTATAGCAGAAATAATATGGAAAAGGTTGATGTACTCCTCGGCCTACAATGGGGAGATGAAGGCAAGGGAAAGATAGTAGACGTCCTGACGCCTAAGTATGATACGATAGCACGCTTTCAGGGTGGACCTAATGCTGGGCATACCCTAGAGTTCGGTGGTGAGAAGTATGTACTGCGCTCTATTCCCTCAGGTATCTTCCAGGGTAATAAGCTCAACGTCATTGGTAATGGTGTAGTGCTAGACCCTATCCTCTTCGTAGACGAGGCTACACAGTTAGCCAAGAGTGGCCACAACCTCACCGAGCGTTTGGTTATATCGCGCAAGGCGCACCTCATACTGCCTACTCATCGTCTGCTGGATGCTGCCAACGAAGCCGCCAAGGGGGATGCCAAGGTCGGCACTACAGGTAAGGGTATAGGTCCTACTTATACTGATAAGGTCGGTCGCTATGGCCTGCGTGTCGGGGATATAGAGCAGGACTTCCAAGCCAAATATCAGGCAGCCAAGGCGCGCCACCTACAGATACTTGCGGGTATGGGCTATCCAGTAACAGGATTAGAAGAGCTCGAGGCGCAGTGGCTACAGGCCGTAGAGGCATTACGAGCCTTTACTTTCGTAGATAGCGAACAGCTCATCAACCGCCAGCTATGCGAGGGCAAGCGTGTACTAGCAGAGGGTGCTCAGGGCTCGCTACTAGATATAGACTTTGGCTCGTATCCTTTCGTAACTAGTAGTAATACTGTGTGTGCTGGCTGCTGTACGGGGCTAGGTGTTGCGCCACGTTCGATTGGCGAGGTATATGGTATCTTCAAGGCTTACTGCACACGTGTAGGTGCTGGTCCGTTCCCAACGGAGCTATTTGACGAGACTGGCGAGGCACTTTGTCGCCTAGGGCATGAGTTCGGCTCTGTAACGGGTCGCAAGCGTCGCTGTGGCTGGCTAGACCTCGTGGCACTGCGTTATACCGTAATGCTCAATGGCGTCACGAAGCTCATTATGATGAAGAGTGATGTCATGGATACCTTCGAGGAGATTAAGGTGTGCGTAGGTTACGAGCATAATGGCGTGGTAAGTACGGACTTCCCCTTCGAACTCAATGACAGTTATAAGCCCGTCTACAAGAGCTTCCGTGGATGGCAGACAGATACCAGTGTGCTACGTAGCGAAGCTGATATGCCCGAGGCCCTGCGTGAATACATTACCTTCGTAGAGCAGGAGCTAGGCGTAGAGATAGCCTATATCTCTGTCGGCCCCGACCGAGAGCAGACCATCATGCGCACAGCGCTCTAAAGACTGACTAATACCGAAGTAAAAAGCGCGAGCTGTACTAGCCCCTTGGGCTTGGTACAGCTCGCACTTTTGTGTTTATAGAGACCGATAAAAGTTTCAGTAGTAAAAGCTGAAGATTGCAGTACTGCAATCTGGAGAAACTACTACTGCAATCTGAAGATTTTAGTACTGCAACTATTCGAGTAAAGGGTATTAGGGCGAGGATTAACGATAAGTAGAATAAGATGGCATTAGCTGTGAAGAAAGTCTGCCGTTTGGCGTATCGGGAAGGAAATACCCTTTGCCGTGTGAAACTCCTATCCGAAGCGCTTCGTTTGATAGAGCGGTATCAGTCTGATGAACGTAGTGCCGCTCTTTGCTCCCATAGCCTATTCTACTTGCCTCGTCCAACTCAAAGCTCTGCAACTTAGGGCTGGTATATCCATTCCCCTTTCGGCACACGTTGGTCGCCACAGTTTCGGCACGCTGACTTTGGAGGTAGGTATTCCGATAGAAAGCATCGCCAAGATGATGGGACACGCCTCCATTGCTAGCATGCAAATCCATGCTCAAATCACGGATAGCAAGATTGCAAGGGTTATGGAAAAGTTGATGCAAGCCCAATGACACAAAGAAGAGAGAATGGAATAGTCTGGGTCATATCAGATTAATACACAGTCGGAAAAAGAAACCTATGCATCTAAAAGATATAGACTTTTTGTATCTTTGCAAGAAACGTAGAGGAAAAGGATATGGCTGTTAATCAAATCAGAAAATATATCTGGCTGGTGGATACCCTTCGCCGGAATGGGAAATTGACCTTCAAAGATTTGAATGATTTGTGGCTCAATGATGAAATCAGTGGAGGTGTCGAACTTTCAATACGTACTTTTCACAAGTGGCGTATTGCCATTGAGGATTTGTTTGCCATCAACATTGAGAACGAAGGTAAAGGGGAATACAAATATTATATTAGTACTTTGTATGGCGTCGATAACAATCCTTTCTACGGCTGGTTGATAGATACTTTTTCGCTTGGAAATTTGATGATGAGTAGCCTTTCTCTTCATGAACGAATACTATTGGAGGCTGCTCCATCAAAAGATTTTTTGCCGACGACTATTTCAGCAATGAAGGAAGGTAAAACCTTGAGATTAAAGTATAAGGCTTTTTGGCAAGAAACGGAGAAAATAGTTGTGGTGGAGCCATACTGTATCAAGCAATTCAAGCAAAGATGGTATTTGCTTGGAAGGCATGTACAAGCAGACAGGCTTATTGTTTATGCATTTGATAGAATATTAGAGATGGCAAAGGAAGATAGGGCGTTTAAATTGCCGACTTCATTCTCAGCCAGCGAATATTTTTCCAAAGCCTATGGGATTATTATAGGGGATGAAACTTCAGAAGAAAAAGTTGTCTTGAAAGTGTCTAAATGGCATGCACACTATCTGCGTTCGTTACCTTTACATCATAGTCAAGTGGAAAAGGGATTGTCAGATGGATATTACATATTTGAGTACTATTTATGTCCTACTTTCGACTTTCAACAGACAATTCTCTCTTTTGCTTCTGAAGTGGAGGTAATGTCTCCGAAATGGCTCAGGAAAGAACTTTCTACTAGAATAGCATTGATGTATGCTAAGTATAACCCATAAATATATAGAACATGAAATCTATTCACGAACAAATCACCGAATGGGCAGATAAATATGTGCCTAAGTTTAATGAGTTATCGGTGAAGTATAAAACTCCATATTACACCCAGTCGCCATTAAAGGACATCGATCAGGCAGTAGATTTAATGGTCATCGGAATCAATCCGAAAGGAAATGCGGGTTCTGGTGCGCAAGAAAAGAGTGTAGAAGAGTATACTCAAGGCAATCCTTCCTGGGGCGATAGGTTTGACGCTGAGGGAAAAATCTGTTGGAATTTCAATCAGAGAGCACGTTTCTTTTTGGGCCATGATAACTTTTGTCATCCAGAAAGTATCGATGATGATAAAAAGGTTGTTTGGACTAATCTATCTCCCTTTGAATCTAAGAATGGCAATAATGACCTCAAAAAAGAATTAATGCAAGTGGGGTTACAAAGTACGTTGGAGCTAATAGAGATACTACAGCCCAAGCGCATTGTATTGTTAGGTATCAATGCTTTCCGACAAATAGAGAAAGCAATAGGAAATAATGGGAAAGTAGAGTATTCAACTGTGTACAGCAATGTGAAATCACAAGTGGGGCGCATTAATCAAATACCTACTGTATGTGTGCCACATCCATCTGGACAGTGGGAAGTAAGCAATAAATTTATTTCAATGTTTATATTCTTACATGGACTTGCTGAAATCACAAACAAGAAGAACGTCGTTAAGCCATTGAAAGATGTCGTTGAGATTATGCAAACAGAGATGAGAAGTTGGCAAGATTGTGTCATGATAAAAGAAGTAACTGATGAATAATAAAGTGTATTTTGCTGCTTCCATTCGTGGAGGCAGAGTTGATGCGGCTTTGTATAAGCGTATCATCGACTATATCAAGAAGACGGATATTGTACTTACTGAACATATAGGTAAGTCTAATATGAGTTTAAAGGCACAAACTCGTGCGATAGATACTCGTATTTACGAGCGTGATACTGCATGGCTCAAGTCATGCGACCTGCTGATAGCGGAATGTACCTGTCCCTCTCTCGGTGTTGGCTACGAGTTGGCTTACGCGGAGGCACATGGCATTCCCGTATACATATTTTATAATAGAGCAAAGTCCAATATCTCGGCAATGCTGAATGGCAATTCTAATTTCACTGTTATTCCTTACGAGGTGGAAGAAGAAATCTATCCTCTTCTTGATGCAATCTTGGGAAATTATGATGAGCCGAATTTCAACGCCTTAACAGAGGTGCAAAAGCGAGTGTTTATAGAGGGAATAAGAGCTCA
>CAMBHQ010000067.1 GCA_945867245.1 uncultured Porphyromonas sp. | reverse complement strand
GTGGTGCAGTTGCTTGTCATTGATGCCCGTTAGGCGTGATAGGGCAGGCATCGTAATAATCTTGCCGTAGTGCTTGAGGAGGCTCGCAACATCGTAGTGCGCTACCGCCTTATACTCCCCTGCTAATATGCTAGGGACTTCTTCCGGTGGATATTCCTCTGCTATTATTCGAGCCGCTTCTAATGCACTATCAAATGCTTCCTGTGGCGTAGCCCCTCCACCCCAAACGCCGTCTACATTCTCAGCATACGAGTCGAAGTGGTCGCTTGTAGCTTCTATCCTAATAATTAGCTTTTCCATATTTACTATTCTACTAAACTATCACTCTACGAGCTCGGGCCGTTGCTCCAAACGAACACGCTCCAAGGCTTTAGCCACATCCTCGGCGTTGATGCGGGGCGCTCTAAGCTCTTGATTGAGTCGGAAGCATAAAAAGTAGTAATAAAACAAAGCCCTCATCGGGTTGCTCATCGGACGCCTACCGCTTAGGATAAGACTCACGGAGGACTGATTAAGCCCTAGCTGATGCATCAAATCCTTAGGCTTCAAGCCGTAATACTCGACCTGTTCCCTAATCCATTCGGGTGTAATGCTATTCGTATCCAGTGGAAAGGTTACGGGGATAATCTTAAACGTAGAGCTAGGGTACAACTGCCTTGCTCGGGCTATTAGCTCCCTTTGGTTGAGAATGTAGCCATTTACAAGCTCTCGCTGAGTGATGCGTATCTGCCCCTCTCCTAATTCTTCGATATGGATACCGCTTGCACGATATTGAGCCAACACGCGTTCCCAAGCCAAAGAGCCCTTGGTGAATTGATTGTCTTTGCTCATAGCCTTAGAGTTCTAGACGTTGCTCTGCCATTTTGCGCTCTCCGACAATATCTAAATCTTGTGCCGTGACACCGGAGTGTGCACGAGCATTCAACTCAAAAGTTAAGAAGTAGTAGTAAAACATCGCACGCATCGCACGGCTCATAGGACGCTTGCCATTGACGAATACGCTTATCTCACTAGGCGTTATGCCGAGCTGTTGTACTAAGTCTTTGGTATGAATGTTTAGCACCTCCATTCGTTCTCGTATCCACTCAGGCGTAACAATATCAAGATCTAGAGCGAATGTAACAGGGCGTATCTTGTAGCGCTTATCAGGATATAGATGGCGTGCTAACTGGTATAGCTCTTTATTGGTGCGGATACGGCCGTTGTGTAGCTCTTTCTGCTTTATTGTTACTATCCCTTGCTCATCTGGAGGCGTAACAATAATCCCACTCATTCGAAGGTGTGCAATCGTCCTCTCTACTTGGCATTCCTCATGGCCCTTTCCTTTCTGTTCGTCCATAGCTATGCTGTGATTAAAAGAAAATCAAAGCAAGGGGTCTCCCTACACTTGCTACTACAAAGATAAAAGGAGAACTTAACATAACCAAGAGACTGCCCGCACAATCTCCGCTCAAGCAACATTCGCCAAGGCTTCCCGTGCAGCTCGCTCTGGCAGGAGCCTAGAGCGCCAGAGGACAACCCGAAGCAAGCGTCCCCCTCGCCTAGTTAGCTATCGACCTCACAACGGATAGACGGACAGCACGGCATATACAAACAGAGGCAATGACTATCTATAATAATCATTGCCTCTGTTGCTCTCCGCTCTAACGTCTAATCGAAGAGCCTCGGTTGCCCCCCTGCCTTCGAAAGTATGCTTTGTATAGCCTCGTCAAGAGTATTACTTGTAATCTGTACTACACCATTCCCCGCAGACAGTATCTCACGATTCAAATTATACATAGGATTGTCTTTGTGCTTTGCCTCGCTATATATCACTGCCCGAGCTACCGAGATTTCTAGAGCATACGACATCGCATGTCGCGCTCCACTATCCTTGCCAACATCCCTTCCGGAATAACTAGCAGCGAGTAGCACGCAATCACTATATAATGCTTGCAATCTATCACGGTCTATATAGCGTGTCGTCTGCTCTGTACGCGCCCTTACTTCCTCATAGTATTCTGTCAGAAGTAGTCCCCCCTCAGCTACAATACGCTCAGCCAAGCCTTGATTGGACTTGGGGACAATTTGCTGTAACGTACTTGGCAAAATCGCTATAGTTTTCCCCCCTCGCTCTAAGGCTTCGTGATGAGCAATACTATCACAGCCTAAAGCTAGACCGCTTAGTATAGTAACACCCTGCTCTACCAAACGGCTCACCACTAAGCGTTCGGCAAGCTCAATATCCCGATCTGGAGTGAGCAGGCCTATTACTGTTACTATCGGAGAAGCCGCTCTGGAGAGTAGACCTAAGTCTCCTTTATAGAAGAGTACTACTGGTTGCTTGCCCAAACTAGGGGGCTTCATCCCTCTATTCGGAGGGAAATTATCATCTCCCCAAGCGACTACACCATCTGCGTATGGGGCCAAAGCCAACACTTTATCCGTTATCTCTATACGCCTCTGCTCAAAGTCCAAAGCGCTGGCTTCGGAGCATCCTTTAGCTTGTAGCAAAGACACGATCGCTTCAATCGTTTCTCCCCCTCGTATATTCTGAGCAATCCAAGCACGTCCGACGCCTTTGTATGTTAAAGCGACCAGAATATTGAGAGCATTATCACTATACAACATTGAGCCTTAGTATAGAGTATTTGGTTGTTCTTGTCTAGCAGTTTTACCGACAGCATAGAAGATGACTCTCTCGGCTCCGGCCTCGTATAGGGCTTCGATAGCATCTTCATCTATATTAACGGTCTTAGTATAGATATCATCCACTAAAATAACCGTTTTCCCCTTAATAGCCTCAGCATTTATTTCACACGTCGCCTTGGTTATCCCTCGCTCTACTCTCCCCAGACCCTGCTTATGAGACATATGTGTAGGAGGGGTACTCTCACATCTCTTGATTACTGAACAGCCGAAGTCGACTTCCACGTTGTTATCGAAACGAACCAAATTAGGGTCATGTCTATAGGTTCGCCAGGGTCTAATTACAGCCACTCCATTTTCCAAGCCGGGAACATCATATAATGCGCCAGCTAGAGCACAGTAAAATAACAGCTGAGCTTCTGTATAGGCACTCATCACTTTGGAGCGAGGTACTGCACAAACAACAGCTGAGGGGTACATCAGCGACAGCGTCTCTAGGGTCATACGTAGTACTATAATAGCCGTATTCGTTGCTATCTTAAGTAAGTTTTCGTCGCTACTATTGTAATCATTCTTCAGATAGTTTAGGAATTTTGGATGCCTAGGAGAATTACTCCAGTAGCTGTAATACGGAAAATTCCAATGAAAGGTAGTCGGCCTTGATAGGTATCCGTTAGAAGCTAAAGTCTCTTCGTACAAAGAGAACTTTCTAAGCAGATGTGGGGGGGCCACAAGTCCTCCAAGGACTTCTCGTTCATCTAGAAGCTTAACACTAGTCATAGTTTGTTATTTTTGTTTGGTTGGACTCCGGTATGCCTGCTAGAGTAGCTAGAGCCAGCTGGTGTTCGTCATCCTCTAGCACATAGCATTGCATGGGGTTTAGTTGATACTTATTCAGAAGATAGCTGTATTTATTCTCTTTAGATGGGGGTTTACTTCGATGCAATCAAAGAGTACTACTGGTTGCTTGCCAAAACTAGGGGGCTTCATCCCTCTATTCGGAGGGAAATTATCATCTCCCCAAGCGACTACACCATCTGCGTATGGGGCCAAAGCCAACACTTTATCCGTTATCTCTATACGCCTCTGCTCAAAGTCCAAAGCGCTGGCTTCGGAGCATCCTTTAGCTTGTAGCAAAGACACGATCGCTTCAATCGTTTCTCCCCCTCGTATATTCTGAGCAATCCAAGCACGTCCGACGCCTTTGTATGTTAAAGCGACCAGAATATTGAGAGCATTATCACTATACAACATTGAGCCTTAGTATAGAGTATTTGGTTGTTCTTGTCTAGCAGTTTTACCGACAGCATAGAAGATGACTCTCTCGGCTCCGGCCTCGTATAGGGCTTCGATAGCATCTTCATCTATATTAACGGTCTTAGTATAGATATCATCCACTAAAATAACCGTTTTCCCCTTAATAGCCTCAGCATTTATTTCACACGTCGCCTTGGTTATCCCTCGCTCTACTCTCCCCAGACCCTGCTTATGAGACATATGTGTAGGAGGGGTACTCTCACATCTCTTGATTACTGAACAGCCGAAGTCGACTTCCACGTTGTTATCGAAACGAACCAAATTAGGGTCATGTCTATAGGTTCGCCAGGGTCTAATTACAGCCACTCCATTTTCCAAGCCGGGAACATCATATAATGCGCCAGCTAGAGCACAGTAAAATAACAGCTGAGCTTCTGTATAGGCACTCATCACTTTGGAGCGAGGTACTGCACAAACAACAGCTGAGGGGTACATCAGCGACAGCGTCTCTAGGGTCATACGTAGTACTATAATAGCCGTATTCGTTGCTATCTTAAGTAAGTTTTCGTCGCTACTATTGTAATCATTCTTCAGATAGTTTAGGAATTTTGGATGCCTAGGAGAATTACTCCAGTAGCTGTAATACGGAAAATTCCAATGAAAGGTAGTCGGCCTTGATAGGTATCCGTTAGAAGCTAAAGTCTCTTCGTACAAAGAGAACTTTCTAAGCAGATGTGGGGGGGCCACAAGTCCTCCAAGGACTTCTCGTTCATCTAGAAGCTTAACACTAGTCATAGTTTGTTATTTTTGTTTGGTTGGACTCCGGTATGCCTGCTAGAGTAGCTAGAGCCAGCTGGTGTTCGTCATCCTCTAGCACATAGCATTGCATGGGGTTTAGTTGATACTTATTCAGAAGATAGCTGTATTTATTCTCTTTAGGATGGGGATTTACTTCGATACAATCAAAGTAATCCTGTAGTCTATGATAGGCCAATGTAGAGAGCAACCTCTGTCGATTAGCATTACTTAGGAGAATAGGTATCTTGTTAGGATGCTCTCTGATTAACTGAAGTACAGACTCCGAAACTGCTGTCAGATATAGGTAATCTATATATAACCTCTCTTTACGCTGCTTGAGCTCAGTCAATGTCGCTTCGTTCCAGCGTAACAAGATACTCGAGAGAACATCAATAGTTAGTCTCTGCTTACTATCATATATAGGCATTAGATCAATCCCCGCAAATTCCTCCAGAGCCTTTATATACGAAAGGCTGTTGGCTTGGGAGGTCAATACTAAAGTATCATCGAAGTCGACAATGAGGTACTGAGTTGTGCCTTCAAGTGTTGATATGATATTTCGATTCCTTTGCACGGAGCTTCCATATATCCCTACCAACCTCTAGACAGGGGCTTTTCTTGTTACAAAAAAAGAAAGCGTGAGGTCGTCTGATATCACACTTTCTTATGTAGGCTCGTGAGAATTGCCTGTGGATAAAGTAATGATACAAGTACGACTCCCACACTTTATGGTGCGGGAAGTCGCTACTAACATCCTTCTATCCTGTTTGAATTTTCTCACGATTCACATAAGAGAAGAATGAAGCAACGCTTCCTAATAAAATATAAATACTAGGCCACCCATCAAGTGTAACCTAAACGATACAAATATAAGAAGAAATCCTAAAACGAAACACTCCTGACATTTTATTCCTTAATTAGAAGTGCACTAATACGAGGGCGCCTGCATGGACTCTACTCTAGCAACATTCGCCAAGGCTTCCCGTGCA
>CAMBHQ010000066.1 GCA_945867245.1 uncultured Porphyromonas sp. | reverse complement strand
CACTATGCTCCAAGCGATAGAGATACCATCGTAAGTACTGGTCCCTCGCCCTAGCTCGTCGAAGAGGATGAGTGAGCGGTCGGTGAGGTTATTGAGGATGCTCGAGGCCTCCTGCATCTCTACCATGAAGGTCGACTCCCCGCGACTGATGTTGTCCGAGGCCCCGACACGAGTAAAGATGGCATCTACTAGGCCTATCGAAGCGCTCTGGGCAGGCACGAAGGCCCCTATCTGAGCGAGCAAGGTAATGAGCGCAGTCTGACGGAGTAGCGCACTCTTACCGCTCATATTAGGCCCCGTTATGATGATGATCTGCTGGCACTCGTTGTCGAGGTAGACATCAT
Organism: uncultured Porphyromonas sp.; assembly: GCA_945867245.1. Lineage (GTDB taxonomy): Bacteria > Bacteroidota > Bacteroidia > Bacteroidales > Porphyromonadaceae > Porphyromonas. The sequence continues at coordinate 5,389 of CAMBHQ010000066.1, read as the reverse complement.
TAGGGACGTAGTGTTCGTCGAGGCTTAGCTGGCGCTCGATGACGGGGTGGCGTCCTGCGCTGATGCTTAGGCTATGGCCCTCGTGGAGCTCAGGTAGGACGTATCCGTAGCGACTAGCGCCCTCGGCAAAGGCCGTTAGGCAGTCTAGGCTAGCCAGTATCTGGCTATTGTGCTGTATCGGCTGTATATGTCGGGATAGCTCCTGTACTAGGGCGGTGTATAACTCCTGCTCTATGATGGCAATGCGCTCCTCGGCTCCGAGTATTTTATCTTCATACTGCTTGAGCTCGGCTGTGATATAGCGCTCGGCATTGACGAGTGTCTGCTTGCGTACCCAATCGCTCGGCACCTTATCACGATGCGTATTGCGCACCTCGATATAGTAGCCAAAGACGTTGTTGAAGGCTATCTTGATACTCGGGATACCGGTGCGCTCACTCTCGCGCTGCTGTAGCTCCTCTAGGTATTCTTTGCCCCCAGTAGAGAGTCGTCGTAGCTCGTCCAGCTCGGCACGCACGCCCTCGGCTATTACAGGGCCTTTACCTAGGGCTACGGGCGCATCGGGCATAATCGTCTGCTCGATGAGGTCGCAGACCGTGCTACAGTCCTGTATCTGCTCGGCGAGGGCCCCTAGAGCCGCTACCTCACTACCAGAGAGCAAGCTCTGTATCTGAGCGGCTAGCAGTAGCGACTCACGCAATTGATTGACCTCACGTGGCGTGATGCGCCCCACGGCAGTCTTGGCCGCTAGACGCTCTAGGTCGCCTATCTGCGTAAGGCGGACGCTCAGGTCGTTTCTTAGCTCTCCATCCTCGTACAAGGCCTTAGCAATGCTCTGGCGCTGCTGTATAGCCTTGAGTTCGATAAGTGGGAAGACGAGCCAGCGCCGCAGCATACGTCCGCCCATAGCCGTACGCGTGAAGTCGATTATATCCAATAGGCTACGCCCCTCTGCCTCATTCATAGACTGTAATATCTCCAGACTACGCAGGGTGAAGGCATCCAGGCGCATATAGCCGAGGCGGTCGATACAGCGCAGACGTGTAACGTGTCCTAGGCGATGATGGCTGGTGAGCTCCATATAGTTGAGGATTGCCCCTGCAGCCGAGATGCCGAGCGTTAGGTGCTCGGCCCCAAAGCCTTTGAGGCTCTGCACGCCGAAGTGCTTGAGGAGTTTGGCCCGATTAGGCTCTAGGGCAAAGCTCCAGTCCTCTAGGTCAAAGACGAAGCCTCGATAGCTAATACGACGGCTGAGCTCCCCCTTCTGACTCTGCTCTACGAGTAACTCCTTGGGCTGATAGCTCCCGATAAGCTTATCGACGTGCGCTAGTGTACCCTCGCTACAGAGGAACTCACCCGTGGAGATATCTAGTAGGCTAAGGCCCGCACGGTCGCCCTCTAGGTAGAGTGCAGCTAGGTAATTATTCTCCTTATTGTTCAGCACATTATCGCCAAGAACGACGCCTGGCGTTACGAGCTCTGTGATGCCCCGCTTGACGAGTTTTTTGGTCTGCTTGGGGTCCTCTAGCTGATCGCAGATGGCTACACGTCGTCCGGCACGTACCAGCTTGGGCAGGTAGTTATCGAGGGCGTGATGGGGGAAGCCCGCCAGCTCTACGAACTGGGCAGCACCGTTGGCACGGCGCGTCAGCGTAATGCCTAGTATCTCGGCAGTAGCGACGGCATCCTCCGCAAAGGTCTCGTAGAAGTCTCCGACACGGAAGAGGAGTATAGCATCGGGATGTTTGTCTTTGATGCTATAGTACTGCTGCATCAAGGGGGTCTCTACGGCTCGCTTGCTCATGAATATCTATATTGTTGTTGTGCTTGGGTAATAGTGTGTTATAGTCCGAGTAACTCGCGGAAGAACTCGCCACGTGTCATCACGCCATCCTTGACAAGTACGACCTCCACTTCGCCGTGGGCGCATAGCTCGCCCGTGCTGTGTATGATATCTTGCTCGAAGATAAGCTTAGCCCCACGCATATGGCACGATAGGTGCGAGGTGAAGTGGTCGCCACTGCGCAGACTCTTGCGGTAGCTAATGGTAACCTTGTAGACATAGGCATCGAGACCCTGCTCGTGCATAGCTCCGAAGTTCACGCCTAGGCTCTCTAGGAACTCGTGGCGTGTGTGCTCCATATAATGCTGATAGTTAGCATTATTGACCACCCCCTGGAGGTCGCACTCATAGTCGCGTACCTTCAGGGGGAGGCTGTACATATAATTCGTAGGATTACTCATTACTCCTCGTCCTCTTCCTTCATGTTGTGGAAGACGTTCTGTACATCCTCGTCTTCGTCGAGCTTATCGAGGAGCTTCTGTAGGGTCTCGCGCTGCTCTGGCGTAACCTCCTTGGTATCGTTGGGGATGCGGACGAACTCTACAGAGGTGATCTCGAAGCCACTCTCCTCTAGATAGCTCTGGATAGCGGAGTTCTGAGCAAAAGGTCCCGAGAGTACAATCTCGCCCTCCTCGGCCTCTATCTCATCCACCCCAAAGTCAATCAGCTCTAGTTCTAGGCTCTCGAGGTCTGTACCCTCCTTATTCACAACGTGGAAAATACACTTGTGCTCGAAGAGGAACTCTAGACTCCCCGAGGTGCCGAGGCTACCACCGACCTTAGTAAAGTAGCTACGTACGTTGGCCACGGTACGCGTAGTGTTATCCGTGGCAGTCTCTACAAAGACAGCGATACCGAAGGGGCCGTAACCCTCGTAGTTCATCTCCTTATAGTCTGTGAAGTCCTTGCTGCTAGCCTTCTTGATAGCACGCTCCACATTGTCCTTGGGCATGTTTTCCTTCTTGGCCGTCTGCATGAGGACACGTAGACGGGGGTTCGTCTCGGGGTCAGGACCACTTGCCTTTACGGCCATAGTGATTTCCTTACCTAGTTTGGTGAAGACGCGAGCCATATTGCCCCAGCGCTTCATCTTGCGTGCTTTGCGATATTCGAATGCTCTTCCCATTGTATGGTATAATGTAATGTATCTGTTATTTGCTATCTGTATGCAAGCTAGGAGGCTTAGCGCAGGCTAGCCCCTAGCTGTGTCTCTAGACTCTTCTGTATCTTGCCCATGATGGCTTCGATTTGCTTCTCGTTCATCGTCTGCGTCTCGTCCTGTAGGTAGAAAGCTACGGCATAGCTCTTCTTGCCTGCTGGTAGGTTCTTACCCTCGTAGACGTCGAATAACTCGCACTTCTTTAGGAGTTTCTTCTCGCACTTATAGGCGATGGCCTCTATCTCTACGAACTTGGTCGATTCATCGAGGAGTAGCGATAGGTCGCGGCGTACTACGGGATACTTAGGCAGCTCGTTGATGGTGATTTTGGCACGCTCGGCCAGTAGCTGTAGCGTAGTCCACTCTAGCTCGGCATAGTAGATGGGTAGGTCTATCTCTTGAGCTTTTAGTAGCGTAGAGGCCACTAGCCCCATACGACCTACTAGGCAACGTCCTCCATCGGCTGTTATCTCGAGGGCCTTGCCCGCGAAGAGGTCGCAGTCTACCTCCTGATAGCGTAGCACCCCTACGTTGATGCCTAGGCGCTGTAGTATATGCTCTACATGTGCCTTGAGCTCGAAAGCTGAGGCCGCCTCATCGGCATGCGCCCACGAGCTCTCTACGCGCTGACCGCCCAGCCATAGGCCTAGGCGCTGCGCCTCGTGATACTGTGCCATACCCTCCTGGCTAGCATCCTCCGTGCTGTGGCTATAGCAGTTACCCCACTCGTAGAAGTAGAAGCTACGTGCCTGACGGCGTAGGTTGCGACTGATGCTACCGAGTCCACCGAAGAGTAGAGTCTGGCGCATCACGCCTAGCTCGGCGCTGAGGGGATTGACAAGGCGCACGAGCTTGGAGGCAGGATAAGATGTTAGGCCCTCGTAGTAGGCCTCGGCAGAGAGCGAGTTGCAGAGTATCTCGTTGAAGCCTGCACCTACCAACTGCTCACTAATAAGTAGTCTACGCTGGTAAGAGCGGTCGCTCTCGGTCTGTGTGGCTAGGTTAGCACTGATGTAGCCACTTAGCTCGATATTGTTGTAGCCATAGATGCGTAGTACCTCCTCGATGATGTCCACCTCTCGGCATACGTCGATGCGGTAGTATGGCACACTGAGCGTCCATGTATCCCCGTCTGTGGCAAGGATGTCGATCTCTAGACTTGTGAGTATGCTACGGAGCGTCTCCTCGGGTATCTGCTTGCCTATTAGGCGGGCCATACGGCTGAGGCTGAGTTCCACACGGTGCGGAGTGCTGACTACAGGGTAGTGGTCGTAAACGCCACCATCGATATACGCCCCTGGGCATAGCTCTAGGATAAGTGCCGTGGCCCTAGCAAGCGCCCAGTGTGTACGCTCGGCATCGAGACCACGCTCGAAGCGGAACGAAGAGTCCGTATTGAGCTGATGGCGTCGGGCACTCTTGCGGACGCTAGAGGCGTTGAAGTTGGCTGACTCTAGGAATATTGCCGATGTGCTGGCGGTAGTACCACTATGCTCCCCGCCCATCACACCTGCTAGACAGAGCGGATTACCAAGGATATCTCCGATAACGAGGTCCTGAGCGTCTAGTGTGTGCTCTACGTGGTCTAGGAGTGTCATCTGCCGCCCAGACTCAGCAAGGTCTACTACCAGAGTGCCTCCACCAATCTTATCGAGGTCGTAGGCGTGCAAAGGCTGGCCGAACTCGTGCAGTACATAGTTGGTAATGTCTACGATGTTGTTGATGGGCTTCTGGCCTATCGCCTCTAGTCGGAAGCGTAGCCATTCGGGGCTCTCCTCCACCTTAATCCCACGTATTACAAGCCCCTCGAAGCGCTTGACGAGCTCGTGGCTAGCGCGCACCTCTACCCCGATAGGGCAGTGGCCTGTGGGCAGGGTAGGCACCTCTGGCAATGTGGCCCGTATGGGGCTAATGTGCTGTGTGTGGTAGGCAGCTAGATCTCTAGCTACGCCGTAGTGGCTAGTAGCGTCCACGCGGTTGGGCGTGATATCTACCTCTAGTACCTGGTCGCTCTTGACGCCATAATACTCGGCAGCGGTCATACCCACACGCACCTCGCTAAGGGGAAGGAGTATGATACCACTATTATCTGTGCCGATGCCTATCTCGGTCTCACTGCAGAGCATACCATAGCTCTCGACGCCACGTATCTTGCCTTTCTTGATTGTGAAGCTCTCCTCGCCACTGCCGAGGACGGTACCGATGGTAGCTACTACTACGGCATGGCCGACACCTACGTTGGGCGCACCGCAGACAATCTGTAGCGGTTCGCCTGTGCCAATATTTACTGTAGTAACGTGTAGATGGTCGCTATTCTCGTGGTCTACGCAGGTCAGCACCTCGCCGATGACGAGGCCACGTAGTCCGCCTGGGATAGACTCTACCTC
>CAMBHQ010000065.1 GCA_945867245.1 uncultured Porphyromonas sp. | reverse complement strand
CTACCCAAGAGTATCGGTATCTGCGGAGCTACCTCTACCCCTATGTGGCAGATGGAGGAAGTGGCCGAGCGTATCAAAGAGCTCCTTACGGCACAATAGCCCAACGCGCAAACGTTAGAACATAATCGCCCTCGAAGCGCCCCTGTAATGTCAGGATAGCTTCGGGGGCATTCTTGTACCTAGCGGTCAGAGCGAAACGCCCCTCCTCTGACTGATAGATAATCGAGGACAGCTCGTAGTAGAAGTCGCTTATGAGCTCACTATCGCCGACGAGCTTGTACAGAGCCTCGGCCGAAGTCCAGAATATATGTGCCATATCCACACGAATACCCAGAGGGCAAGACTCTAGATAATGCTGGGCCTCCTCGGGTAATATACGGGGGACAATGCGAAGGATACGCTCATCATAGCGCTCTAGGTCTATACCGATAGGCTCCTCGGATAGGGCCACCACCACTCGTCCTAAGCTATGGCTGACACTCATATGTAGATGAGGATAATCTCTTAGGTAAGGTTGTCCACACTCACGCACCCCACGCTCTACCCTGTGGCCAAAATGCTGCTGCAATATAGTAGCGACAGCGGAGCGCTCTACCTCTCGGCGAGTGCTCCGCTGTGCATTGTCTATATCCTGGCTGAGGACAATCATATTATACCTTGGGGCTTAGCTGTATGCTTATAATACGGAAGCGCTCGAGGGCTTTCACAGTCATCATCCACTGACCAGCCTCTTCTCGGTCTCCCAGTCGAGGCAAATCTTGTTTGACCTCTAGGAAGAGACCGCCCAACGTATCGACGGTTTCCTCGTAGCTACCGAGTGCTCCGTCCTCTAGGTTGAGGAAACGTTGCACATCACCTATAGCGGTCTTAGCCTCGAATAGATAACTGCCATCAGCCAAGACCTTGTAGGGCAATGCTTCCTCATCATACTCGTCTGTGATGTCCCCGACAATCTCCTCGATGATATCCTCCATCGTAACAAGGCCACTGGTACCGCCATACTCATCCACGACGATAGCCATGTGAATCTTCTTGCTACGAAGCTCCTCCAAGAGGTCATCTAGGGGCTTATTCTCTGGCACGAAGTGCGCAGGACGAATGATGCTATGCCAGTCAAAATCCGCAGGAGCCTCACGATGCTTGATAAAGTCTCTTATATATACGAGTCCCTTGATGTTATCCTCGGACTCCTGATAGACAGGTATGCGCGAGTAGCCACACTCTAGAGCGAAAGCTAGCATACGATGGTAATCCCAATCGTAGTCGATATCCACCATATCGATGCGGGGGACCATAATCTCGCTGGCCGTCTTGGAGTAGAAGTTGATAATCTCCTCAAACATCTGCTTCTCCTCTGGTTTTTTATCGCCCAGTAGGTCCACGGCCTGACTCAGCTCGTCCATAGATATGTCGTAGCGCTTGCGCTCCATACGACTGGTAATAATGCGGGTCGAGTTCATGAGGAAAGACGAGAAAGGGCGCAAGCCCTTGCTCACTAGGCGCATCGTAGGCGCCGAGAAGCGACTAAAGGCTAGCGGCTTACCCTGAGCATATACCTTAGGAATAATCTCCCCGAATAAAAGGAGTAGCAAGGTCAGCACTACGGTCTGTAGTATGAAGCCGAGTACCGGACTAAGTGTAAAGTCAAAGATGAGATTGAAGGCGTAACTCGTAAGAACAACGATGGCTACATTGACGATATTATTACCGATGAGTATCGTGGCTAAGAGTCGCTCAGAGTCGCTCAGTAGCTCAAGAACTTCGTCATCAGAGGAGTGTTCACGCTCCGCTACCTGCTCTTGCTCGCGAGGGCCTAGGGAGAAAAAGGCAACCTCACTAGATGACATATATCCGGAGACTACCAGTAGAAGCGCAGACCCTCCGAGGGCAATCCATGCCCCCAGAGGGATACTCGCTCGTACTATATCGCCTAATAAGGAACTATCCATTTAATAGGTCGCAATAGTATGTGTCTTATAAGCCGTGCTCGCCGAGGTAACGCTCAGCCTCGATAGCGGCCTTACAACCCATGGCTGCAGCGGTAATACCCTGGCGATAGTGTGGGTCGGCAACGTCTCCTGCAGCGAATACACCAGGCACCTTCGTAGAGGGCGAGTGGCCGTTAGTAATGATGTAGCCAGTCTCATCGAGGTCGAGATACTCGGCAAATAGGTCCGAGTTAGGCTTGTGTCCAATAGCCAAGAAGAAACCATCGATAGCAATGTCTACATACTCCTCGTCGGCCTCACCTAGGCGCTTAACGAGCTTAGCCCCCTCGACACCGTTGTCGCCATATAGGCCTACCGTATTGTGCTCGAATAGTATGGTGATATTTTCGGCACGCATCACACGGTCCTGCATAATCTTGCTAGCACGCAGATAAGGCTTGCGCACAATGAGGTACACATGCTTAGCGAGGTTCGCTAGATAGAGAGCCTCTTCGCAGGCGGTGTCGCCCCCACCGACTACTGCCACGGTCTTCTTGCGATAGAAGAAGCCATCGCAGGTAGCACAGGCAGACACGCCCATACCCGCATACTTTTTCTCATCCTCTAGACCTAGATACTTGGCCGTAGCACCAGTAGAGATGATTAGGGTATCGGCTGTAACCTCCGTACCATTATCGAAGGTAATCACGAAGGGGCGCTGGCTGAGGTCTGCCTTAACGGCAATACCTGTACGCACCTCTGTACCGAAGCGCTCGGCCTGCTTGCGCAGGTCGCTCATCAGCTCGGGACCTGTGATACCCTCAGGATAGCCTGGGAAGTTCTCTACCTCGGTAGTAGTCGTTAGCTGTCCTCCGGGCTGTAACCCCTCATAGAGCAGGGGTGCTAAGTTGGCACGAGAGGCATATATGGCGGCTGTGTAGCCAGCGGGGCCTGAGCCTATAATCAGGCAGCGACGATGTTCTCTAGACATATTGTAATAGTTGTTTTTGTTTATACCTATAACTAGCCTGAGCTAGCATTGTTTATTAGGCCTGCTTATGCTGTAATAGACGGGCAGCATCTGCTGCGAAGTAGGTCAATATCATCTTGGCTCCAGCACGACGGATAGAGAGTAGGCTCTCCATCATGATACGCTCCTCGTCAATCCAACCATTGAGGGCGGCAGCCTTAATCATAGCATACTCGCCACTAACCTGATAAGCAGCCATAGGGACGTCGTAACGTAGCGTCGCCTCCTTGATTACATCTAGGTAGGCCAGAGCGGGCTTTACCATGACTATATCTGCCCCCTCGGCAATATCACTCTCTATCTCTCTGAGGGCCTCACGTCCGTTAGCGGGATCCATCTGATAGGCTCGGCGGTCACCAAAGCTAGGGGCACTATCAGCTGCCTCGCGGAATGGGCCATAGAAAGCTGAGCTGAACTTAGCCGCATAACTCATAATAGGCAGGTGGCTATAGCCAGCCTCGTCTAGAGCAGTACGCATAGCGGCAATACGCCCATCCATCATATCACTAGGAGCTACCATGTCTACCCCAGCACGGGCGAAAGAGAGCGCCTGTAGCGAGAGGTAGTGCAGGGTCTCGTCATTGAGGACCTCGTGCCCATGTATGATGCCACAGTGCCCATGGTCTGTGTACTCGCACATACAGATATCTGCTACAACCACCAAATGGGGACAGGCAGCCTTGATAGCACGTACCGCCTGCTGTACGATGCCATTATCATCGTAGCCCTCGCTACCTGTAGCATCCTTATGCTCGGGTATGCCGAAAAGGATTACCCCTCCGACACCTAGCGTCTCTAGCTCTCGGCAATGCTCTACCAATAGGTCTACGCTATAGCGATGCTGCCCAGGCATAGAGCTAATCTCCTCCTGAACCTGAGTACCGTGGACAACGAATAGCGGCGCAATGAAGTCTGAGGCCTGCAGGCTAGTCTCACGCACCATCCGACGAAGCTCAGGGCTACGTCTTAGACGACGAAATCTATTCTGTGGGAACATATAGTTGTTTGCTTGATAGTCTATACTTACTTGCCAAACTCACTCGTGAAGTGAAAGCGTATGTCGGGGAAGTCTTGCTGGGCCATCATCAACACATAGCCACTATCGGCTAGATAAACATCGCGCCCTGCTAGGTCCTTGGCCATAAACTGCGCCTTGCGACGCTTGAAGTTCTCCAGTGCCTCGGGATTATCGCTATCTATCCAGCAAGCCTTGTGCAGGCTAACAGGCTCCCAGCGACAAGCTGCTCCGTACTCGTGTAGTAGGCGATACTGAATAACCTCGAACTGTAGCTGACCTACCGTCCCGATAATCTTGCGCCCATTGAACTGATTCGTAAAAAGTTGTGCTACCCCCTCACCCATCAGCTGGTCGATACCCTTGGCGAGCTGTTTGGTTTTCATCGGGTCTTGATTCTCGATGTACTTGAACTGCTCTGGCGAGAAGCTCGGCAACCCCTTGAAGTGCAATACTTCGCCAGAAGTCAGCGTATCACCGATACGGAAGTTACCCGTATCAGGCAGGCCGATAATATCACCAGCGAAGGCCTCCTCCACGGTCTCCTTTTTCTGTGCCATAAAGGCCGTAGGGCTACTAAACTTCATCATCTTGCCCAAGCGAACATGCTTGTAGTTGGCATTGCGTTCGAAGCGTCCCGAGCAAATCTTGACGAAGGCTATACAACTGCGGTGATTGGGGTCCATGTTGGCGTGTATCTTGAATACAAAGCCCGTAAAGCCCTCTTCGTGCGGATTAACCTCACGCTCCTCGGCCATAATAGGTTGTGGAGATGGTGCGATGTCGATGAAGCAATTGAGTAGCTCCTGCACCCCGAAGTTATTGAGGGCAGAGCCGAAGAACACAGGGGCAAGCTCTCCACGAAGATAAGCCTCGCGGTCGAAGTCTGGATAGACACCCTCTACAAGCTCTAGGTCATTGCGGAGCTTCTCGGCCTGCTCGGCACTGATATGTTCCTCTAGCTCGGGGGAATGGATATCCCTAATCTCGACATGCTCTGTGATACGTTGTTTGTCGGGCGTGAATAGATTCAGACGCTCCTCATATATATTATACACGCCACGGAAGCGCTGTCCCATGTCGATAGGCCAAGATAGAGGGCGTACTTTAATCTGTAGCTCGGCCTCTACTTCGTCTAGGAGGTCGAAAGTATCGCGCCCCTCTCTATCCATCTTGTTCATGAAGACAATCACAGGCGTCTTGCGCATACGGCAGACCTCCATGAGCTTACGCGTCTGAGCCTCTACCCCCTTGGCCGAGTCGATAACGATGATTACGCTATCTACAGCGGTCAGTGTACGGAAGGTATCCTCTGCGAAGTCTTGGTGACCAGGGGTATCGAGGATATTGATTTTGTGTCCATTGTACTCGAATCCCATCACAGAGGTGGCTACCGAGATACCACGTTGCTTCTCGATTTCCATCCAGTCACTGGTAGCGGTCTTCTTGATCTTATTGCTCTTGACAGCTCCGGCTACGTGGATAGCACCCCCAAAAAGAAGGAGCTTCTCTGTGAGTGTCGTTTTACCAGCATCCGGGTGGCTGATAATTGCGAAGGTACGTCGTAAATTTATTTCGTTGCTATACTGACTCATTATAGTATATAGGTTCTTACTTCGTTACTTGGTGATGTTGGCTTTTAGCTCTAGTAGTCCATCCTGCCAACTAGGAGGGGTAATACCATAGACCTCTGTGAGGCGACGGTGACTGAGCACACTATTCTTGGGACGACGGGCTATACTTTGTCCGTACTCCTCTGTAGAGACGGGCAGGATGCGACACTCGGGATTGCCCA
>CAMBHQ010000064.1 GCA_945867245.1 uncultured Porphyromonas sp. | reverse complement strand
CGCAGGCGGGCCGCATGTGTCTCGCTGAGATTGCGGACGGGAGTGCCGGCAAGGGAATACTCGCCCTCGTCATAGGTGTCCAGAATGCCAAGAATATTCAACAGCGTACTCTTGCCCGAGCCCGAGGCACCCATAACAGCGACTAATTCGCCAGGAGCGATATGCAGGTCTATCCCTTTGAGGACGTGCAGAGGCTGTACCCCTGGGTAAGTCTTGTGAAGTTGATGTAGTCGTATCATAGCTCTACTTAGGTGTTATATTCTAATACCACACTGCAAAGGTAATAACATTTCCTAATCCCGCAATAGCTAGAACAAACTTTCTGCCTAACATACATACAACACTGCCCTAAATACCAAGGTATAAGGTGCTCTATAGAGTGTATCGGCATACAGCTACGAGTGAACAAGTGTACACCAACTAGTGAATAAGGCGTAAATCTATAGGCAAACTAAGAACTAAAAGAAAACCCAACACATAACGCTATAATACAGAGCCTTAACTACCACTACTAAACCCATAATCTACCAGCCCCCACAAGCAGAAGCAACCAAAGCCGAGACAAAAACTCCCGACCACCTATTGCGAGTATCAAAAATATATCTACCTTTGCAGTGTACTACTAGAGTAATTCAGTAGGACAATATAGCAAATACAAACTCAATAAGGCATTAAGTTATGATACAACTAAAACAGGTCTCCTTCGGCTACAAACGCAGACACAAGCTATTCAGCGACCTCAATCTAGAGCTAAGCCGTGGCTCTATCGTTGGCCTCCTAGGCCGCAATGGTGAGGGCAAGAGTACCCTAATGAAGCTCATAACAGGGCAACTACTAGCTCAGGGCGGAGAGGTAAGGAGCCTAGGCATCTCTACACAGAAAAGACCCGCCAAACTCCTACAGCAGGTGTTCATGCTCCCCGAGGAAATGACGACTCCTCGACTAACAGTGCGCGAATACTTCGATATCATTGCCCCCTTTTACCCCACCTACGACGAACAGATTGCTAACGAACTCATGCAGGCCTTCGGTGTAGAGTGGTCGTGGCACCTTGGTAAGATATCGCTCGGACAGCGCAAAAAGGCTATGATTGCATTAGCCCTATCGCTACGCACCCCTATTCTGCTATTAGACGAACCTACCAACGGACTAGATATACCTAGCAAAAGCGTATTCAGACAGGTCCTTGCCAAGTACAGCAGTGAGGAGCAGCTCATCATTATCAGCACACATCAGGTGCGCGACCTAGAGCAACTCATTGACCATATAGTTATGCTCGATGCCAACAGAGTGGTCTGCAACCACAGCATAGCAGAGCTCTCCGAGCGCCTACACTTTGGCGTCCTTACACCCGATAATAGTGCTAGAGTACTCTATCGCGAGGGTAGTATCATGGGTGAGTATGGCGTATGGCCTGCCGACGAGCAAGCGGAGGAGCCCGGGAATTTCTCGATGGAGCTATTCTTCAATGCTATGATCGCAAGCCCAGAGCAAGTTAAAAACTGCATAAACCACTAGAGCCATGAATAACAAAGCACTACATAGCAGCAGCTGGGGACGCATATACCTCATGCTACGTGCGGACCTTGTAAGCAACAAGACAACGCTTTTCGCCCTTTTCGGAGGCCTACTGATGCTCATTTATTTCGTTCCTCGCATCCCTATACTATTCGATACGTCTATCGATGAGTGGAACCAACTATACGGCCCCAACTATAGCTATACGGCTGTAATGTCCGTAATCACAGCGTTTACTATGGCGTACTTCTACATATACCTCAATCAGCGCACCGTACACAGCCTCCCGACGACCTTCTCGTCTCTGCCTGCCGAATGGTGGGAGAAAGCCCTAAGCATCCTTGCCTATGGTTTAGTACTCTATATCCTAGAGCATCTAACGGGGCTCTGTGCGTTTGCCCTAGAGTACATAAGCAATCCCTACCTAAACAGCCAAGCGATTTATGATAGCTGGGAATCCGTGGGACTAGTCATTCTAGACATACACACACCTAACTACCCCTATATCACGACGCTTATGAGCATATCTTGGATAGCCATCCTCTGCATAGCGGCCATAGTACCCGCTTATACGGCGATGAGCATCCGCAACGGCTTTGTGGCCCTATGCGTAGCTGCTATAAGTCTCATCTTCGGGACGATATTCTTTGTTTTCTCCTGTATCCAGATTGCCATAGCTCTAGATTGGGATGGACCTGCATTTAGCAATGGCGAGATGGTCGACCCCTATGCCTATGTAGCGACGACGAGCGTAACAGTGGCGTTAGTGGCTATTGCTATAGTCTGCATCTACCTGACTATCCGCAAACTCAAGGCGATTACCTCGTAGCCATAGAACGCCAAACGCTACCAACCTAAGAGACGACTAATGATGATAAACAACAATAACCAAGTAGGCTACGCCAGTATCCTGCAGTATGTAGGCGACCGCATTCTCCTCGGCACTTATGCCGAAGGGGAGCGCATCCCCTCGGTGCGGGATATGGCTGTACAGATGGAGGTAAACCCCATCACTATTACACGTGCCTACGATAGACTACAACAACTCGGAGCCATACGCGTACAGCGTGGTCTCGGGTACTTCGTTGCCGATGGGGCTATAGCCACCATCCGCGAGGAGCGTCTGGCACGCTTCCGCAATGAGACTATACCTGAGCTACGCCGCACCTTGGCGCTTCTGGGTATTACACCTAGAGAACTCAGCGAGCTACTCGTAGAGGGCTAGGCTGAGCCTTAGTAAGTTCTTTTTTCATGCTTTACATACCAACGAAGAAGAGGGGCTGTCGGGATGACAGCCCCTCTTCATATTCATCTGTGATGCTTTACTAGCCTTTGCCTATAGCCTAGACCAGTAGGACAAGCTCGTCTACTATCCTATCCGCCGAACGTCCCTCTGCAAGGAGCTTGATATTAGCGGATAGCTGCGCAAGCTGAGCCGTATCCCCAGCCAATGCTATGGCCTCTGCCGTAAGGCGTCCTCGAGCCTCTGCGTCAGGGATGAGGATGGCAGCACCACGCTCAGAGAGCGCTAGTGCATTCTTGGTCTGGTGGTCCTCCGCTACATTGGGCGAAGGGACGAGAATAGTCGGCTTACCGAGGTGACAGAGCTCGCTGATAGAGCTAGCACCCGCACGAGAGACAACGAGGTCGGCTAGCTGATAGGCATAATCCATACGGTCGATAAAGGCCGAGCAATATACTTCGCCAGTATAGCCCTCCAAGAGTCGCTTAGCCTCGCTCTCATAGCCTCGTCCCGTCTGCCATATTAGGCGTAAGCCCGAGGCTGACCATTCGCCGAGGTGCATACCTATGCTTTCATTTATCGTCTTAGCTCCTAGGCTACCACCGACGACAAGCACCGTAGGCTTAGCTTCGTCCCCAGAGAAGCCGAAGTACTGCCCAGCTACGCCCCTATCTTCCGTAAGGAACTCTATCTCCGGACGGATAGGATTGCCCGTTAGCACAATCCTATCAGCAGGGAAGAAACGCTCCATACCCGGATAAGCGACGCAGATACGGCTAGCCTCACGGCTTAGGTACTTGTTCGTAACTCCTGCGTACGAGTTTTGCTCCTGTATCAGGGTCGGGACACCCAGCATCTGCGCCACCTTGAGGGTCGGAGCACTGGCATAGCCACCGACGCCCACGACCACGTCTGGTGCGAAGTCTTTGATGATACGCTTGGCCTTATAGAGACTTAGTAGGTAGTTCTTGATTACCCCGATATTGCGCCAAATTTGCTTACGCTGTAGACCTTCGACTGGTAAGCCTACGATGGGGTATCCGGCAGCAGGTACTCGCTGCATCTCCATACGCCCCTCGGCACCAATGAATAGTATCTCCACCTCGGGGTATCTACGGCGTAGAGCATTGGCGATAGAGATGGCGGGGAAGATGTGCCCTCCCGTGCCGCCACCACTGATGATAGCACGTCTAATTGTTTTTGTCTTAGTCATATCGTATTGCTATGCTTAGTGTTATCCTATTGCGGGGCTATTGGTCGAGGGCTCTAGCTCCTCTTCTTTAATCTGGTTGGACTCTAGCTGACGCTCGGTCTGCCAACGGCTAATCATTAGCATAAAGCCAAAGGCAAGGCTCCCCGAGAGAGCCGATGAGCCCCCAGCACTCAGGAAGGGTAGAGGCTGACCTGTCGTAATCAGACCACTAACCACGATGATATTAACCAATGCTTGTAGCGGATAGAAGACCCCGATACCATAGAGGACATAGCGGAAAAACTTATCCTTCTCTCGTCTTGCTAGCATCAGCACCAGGCAAAACCAGGCTATATACAGCGCTGGTATCATAATCACGCCTATAATACCTGTTTCCTCGATAACTACGGCGTAGACGTAGTCCGACATAGCCATAGGGAGTACCTCCTTCATCTGGCTCTTGCCGAGTCCTCGCCCTCTGATGTTGGCATTAGCTATCGCAATCTGCGAGAAGCGCTCCTGTAGATTCTCATCATGAATCTCGAAGTCGCCCTCTACTTTGGGCGCTAGCATCTTGTCGATACGAGACTTGGCTGTAGCTAGACGCCCCAACTGTGGCACCGTATCCGTGGTCGCAAGCCAAAGGAAGGCGAGCATGGCGAGCATGGCTCCCCCGCCGAAGATAGGGATATAACGCTTGAGGGGCATCTCGTAGATAAAGAGCAGTAGAGAGATAGCCACAGCATATATCAGCCCAGTAGAGATGTTGTTGTAGAGGATATACACAACGAGCGAGCCAATGATAATCAGGGGGATATAGTAGTACCGCCTCATCGGATGCTGGACTACATCCTGCCGTTCCTGATAGAGACAGGACATCAGGCTAAGCGCCAAGACAACGCCTATTTTACAGATTTCGGAGGGCTGTATCGATATACTACCGATATGCACCCAACGTGCGGCCTCATTGATGGTAGAGCCACTGAGCATCTGCATCCCCAAGAGGGCAAGGCAAGCCAAGATAAACAGGGGAGCACCCGCACTCCGGATACGGTCCGCATGCTTGAGTGGCATCGCCACCATGGCCATCACGACGAGTGCACAGAAGCAGACTATTATATAGTGCTTAACGATGGGCGATATTAGGCCACCTCCTCCCCCACCCGAGCGGAAGAAGAACTCGTACATCTCGCTCCCCGAGGCGGTCGTTACCGTATAAATCGAGAAGGCTATGAAGATTATATAGAGAAGTGCTACCTTGAGGTCGGCATACTGGATAAAGCCAAACCACCTGTGACGCAGGTTCGTGCTCTGCGCTGCTGTGTTTTCGCTCATCGTCTTAGGCCTGCTCTATCCGTTGTTTAAGGGCTAGCACTTCCTCGCGGAAGCTATCACCTCGATGCTCGTAGTTACGGAAGAGGTCGAAGCTAGCACATGCAGGCGACAGCAATACCGTATCCCCGGGCTGAGCTAGACGATGACACTGTGCAATGGCCTCCGCCATAGAGCGGGCCTCTACAATCTCGGCGATACGTCTGTCGAAGGTCGCATGCAGCTTGGCCGTATCCGTGGTAAGGAGGACGAGGGCACGCGCACCAGAGACCACTAGGTCAGCGATATCCTCGTAGTTATTGCCCTTGTCTGTACCCCCGAGTATCAGCACATAGGGCGTAGTCATCGTACGTAGTGCGTAGTAAGTCGAGCTAATATTGGTAGCCTTGGAGTCATTGATATAGCGGACATCGTTAATAAGCGCTACCTTTTCTAGTCGATGCGGCACGTTTACGAAGTCTCTGAGGGCCTTGTCTAGGACACTTGGCGATACGCCTACAGATAGTGCTGCCAGCGAAGCCGCCATAGCATTCTGTAGATTATGGGGGCCCTGCAAAGCTAGTTC